>NZ_JBQHWS010000020.1:0-40418 GCF_052063845.1 Blautia sp. HCP3S3_D9 | reverse complement strand
CTTCTGCAAGATCCATGTTGTCATTTAAGTCTGCAAATGCACACTCAGGCTCGATCATCCAGAACTCTGCTGCATGACGGGTTGTATTGGAGTTCTCTGCACGGAATGTTGGTCCGAATGTATAAACATTACGGAATGCCTGTGCAAAAGTCTCGCAGTTTAACTGACCGCTTACTGTCAGGTTGGTTTCTTTTCCAAAGAAGTCCTGAGAGTAATCTACAGCACCCTTATCATCTGTCGGAATATTGTTCATATCCAGTGTTGTTACCTGGAACATCTCACCTGCACCTTCACAGTCACTTCCTGTGATCAGTGGAGTATGAACATACACGAATCCCTGTTCCTGGAAGAAACGATGGATCGCATAAGCGCACAGAGAACGTACACGGAATACTGCCTGGAATGTGTTTGTTCTCGGACGGAGATGTGTGATAGTTCTTAAGTATTCAAGGCTGTGGCGTTTCTTCTGAAGCGGATAATCCGGTGCAGAAGTACCCTCTACGCTGACTTCTGTGGCCTGGATCTCAAATGGCTGTTTTGCCTGCGGAGTTGCTACCAGTGTACCTTTGACGATAATAGCAGCACCTACGTTTAATTTGCTGATCTCAGCAAAGTTATCCATTGTATCATGATAAACTACCTGAAGAGTTTCAAAGAAGGATCCGTCATGAAGAACGATAAATCCAAAAGTCTTGGAATCACGTACGCTTCGTACCCATCCTCCTACAGTAACCTCTTTGTCCAGGTATTTCTCTCTCTCTTTGTAGATTTCTTTTACTGTTGTTAACTTCATATCTATATTTCCTCTTTCTCCTCATCGTTGTGGATATTACACAAAAAGACGAAACGCTGTTCTCTCATAACAGCTGTCTCGTCCTTTAGTATAGACTATTCCCTGATTTCACGCAAGGAGTAATCTGGTATTTACTGTGTTTTTTATTCGTTACCGGGTACGAAACGAATAGTAACTTTTATCCTGATAATATTTAAATAACATCTATCCTATCTTGGTACCCTCAGTGAATCTATACACTTGGCATAAATTCGCTTGTATGTTTTTGTTGTATAATGCAGACCATCATCGATAGTTCCTGTTCCATAGTGATCACTGGCAAAGCTGTAGCCTGTGGATTTCAGGTAAGAATACATATCGATATAAGTATATGCAGAAGAAAGATTTGCCTTCATATAATCGTTAAAGGATCTGACTGCCGCCTCGCTTCGGTCTGCACGCCCTGCATTTGAAAGCATCGTACGGTTCAACGGATTTACTGACATAAAATACAATTCGCAACCTTTGCGGTTAAGCTGCGGCGCGATCCAGTTATAGTATTCTACATAATCTGCATATTTTGATAAATCATTTACTCCAAAATTAAAGATTACTGCTGTTTTCTTAGAAAGAATACTACCGGTATCATTCTGTACCATAGAATAAAGCTGTGCCCAGCCAGTAGTTGTAAACCACTTCAGCCCCTGTCCTGCGGAGCAGACAAACTTCACATGTTTGATTGCTGAAGTTCCCATTCCTTCCAGAACATTCTCCATAAATTCTGTACGGGAATCTCCTACAAAGATCACCTGCTTGTATTTATAAGTATTTACCTGTGGAAGTTCATCTTCTGAAAGATCTGTCTCTGAAGATCTGTTAAATACCACTGCATACAGATCCATGTTTCCATTTACTGTGATCGTATCCTCTGCCTCATATTCCGGACTGACCGTCTGCATTTCTTTGGAAGACCATCCCATAAATGTATAACCTTCTGCATCTCTGACTCCCGGCAGTTTATAGGTAGACCCCTGTGCCAGAGTCGTCTTCTGCCAAATCGTTCCGCCAAACTTGTGAAGCGTAAGCATAACTGCTTTCTTCTGTACTGCATAAAGAGCAATATTTTTCGTCACTGTATAAGTTGCTTTGGCAGTTGCTTTCGTGGAATTCTTGGTACTGGACCATCCCAGATTTACATATCCGGTTCTGGCTGGTACCTGCGCAAATTTGACAACAGTTCCCTCTTCTACAGTCTGAGTAAGTTTCTTATAAGCTGCATTGGTATTTCCATTTCCCAGATAATAGGTAACTGTGTAGTAATTACTCTTTCTGCGTACTGCATAGAATTGCGTGTTCTTGGTAATCTTTACGCTTGCACCAACCTTATACAGTGGCGTCGTTTTTCCTTTTACAGTTGTCCATCCAAGATTAGTGTATCCTTTTACCTTCGGCACCTCAGGCAGAGTTACCATCTGATTCTTTGATGCATATAAAGTTAATGATGTATAAGTCTTACTTGTGCTTGTTCCATTATTGTTATTAAAACTAACCGTATACGGCAGTTTCTTATAAACTGCATATAAATTCAGAGCGGCACTTACCTTTACCTGCTGATTTACTTTATAAGTGGCAGAAGATGCGTTCTTGCTCTTGGACCATCCTAAAGCCTGATAACCTGTTTTTGCAGGAACCTGCGGCATTGCTATGGTAAGTCCCTTGCCGATCTTCTGATTCAGTGCAGTAAACTTACTGTTGCTTGCCCCGGTATTCGTCATAAATTTTACCTGAAGTGCTGTACGGCGCACAATGTAGAAATTCATATCACCCGTTACCGTATACTGGGTATTCAGCTCATAGTCCACATTTGAAGAACCCTTGGTAGCAGTCCATCCATAATTAATATACTTGCTTGACGGCATATCCGGCAGTGTAATGGTGTTCGTCTCGTAAGCTTTCAGTGTACCTTTGGAAAATACACTTGTACCCGAATTGTTATAAAGAGAAATTGTACATTTCTTCGGCATATAGAAATCCAGCTCACCATTCTTAATAAAAAGGTCCCAGCTCTCTCCCTTTTTCAGGGTAAGCAGATCTCCTCCTTTAAGTGTGATCGCTTCTCCCAATGCCTCATCCTTCTCCAGTTTCCACATATTTGGAGCTGTCGAATCCGGTACACTAGGCAAAATCAGAGAATCATTCCATGCCAGTACAGCTCTTAACTGTTCACATTCATTCCCCTCTCCATCCACGAAGCGAAGCATAACTTCTTTCTCCGGGTTGATCGTCGGTGTCACAGATGGAGTCGGCGTTGGTGTTGGTGTTGGTGAAGGAGTCGGTGTTTCCGTTGGTGTCACTGTAGGCGTTGTTGATACCTCTGGTGTCGGAGATGCTTCCGGTGTCGGTGTTCCATCCGGCTGAGGTGTCACCGTCGGTGTAACCTCCTGCTGCCCGACTGCTGCCTGTGCAGCTGCACTCTCCGTTCCTGTGTCAAATTCGTCTACGGAGTCTTCTTCTCCGGAACTGAAAATCTGTTCGAAGCTATCCGGAGAGCAAAAGTCTGCTGCCTGCGCCGGAACCGCTGTAACGATCATCGCCGCTGCCAGAACCACACTGGCAAAACGCCTTCCTCTTCCGTGTTTCTTTCTGTACATAATTACCTCCATTTTATTTGCAAAACTTTGCAAAAACGCCCCGCTGCCAAATGTGCGGGACGTTCTCTGTGCATTCCCAAACATTCGAAATCTGAATTACTTTGCAAGTCCCCACCCACTGTTTATTGCTTTTCGCAATTGAAGCAGTGGACTTACTTGATTTGGTTAAATAATGTCATTTGGTTTTATAATAACAAATCTGTTTTTCTGTTATGTAAAATCCATCTTTCTTATGTTCGGTAAATAATCTCTTATAATTTATCAATGAATCTCATAAATGCATCTCTGCCTTCTGCAGTGCATTTATATACACCGGCATCTTCCAGTACATGAACAAATACATTGCCGACTTCTTTTCTGAGAACATCCTGAATGTTGTCTTTATCAAGGTTGTCATATTTAGGAAGGAATTCTGCAACCCATGCTGCATGTTTCTCAATCTTCTCATTAGAAGAAATATCTTTTCCCTCCAGAATATATTCTGCAAGAAGTTCCAGTTCCTCTTTTAATCTTGCCGGAAGTACCGCAAGTCCCATTACCTCGATCAGACCAATGTTCTCTTTCTTGATATGATGGTACTCTGCATGAGGATGGTATACACCAAGCGGATGCTCCTCTGTAGTAATGTTATTTCTCAGGGTAAGATCCAGTTCAAACATATCTCCTGATCTACGGGCAATCGGTGTGATTGTATTGTGCGGTTCTCCGTCTGTCTCGGCAAAAATAAATGCGCTCTCGTCTGTGTAACCTCTCCATACTTCCAGAACATGTGTTGCAAGTTCTATCAGTCTCTTCTCGTCTTTGTGACGGATTCTTAAAACAGATAATGGCCATTTGACAATGCCTGCTTCCACATCTTCATATCCCGGGATTGTCACATGTTTCTCAATCGGCGCTTTTGCCATCGCGAATGTATAGTGACCACCCTGGAAATGATCATGGCTTAAAATAGATCCACCGACGATTGGAAGGTCTGCATTAGATCCAAGGAAGTAATGTGGGAAAAGTTTTACAAAATCAAAGAGTTTGATAAATGTATTCTTCTCGATCTTCATTGGAATGTGACTGCTGTTAAATACGATGCAGTGTTCATTGTAATATACATATGGAGAATACTGGAAGCCCCAAGGACTGTCATTTACAGTAATCGGGATAATTCTGTGATTCTCTCTGGCAGGATGATTGACTCTTCCCGCATATCCTTCATTCTCCGGACAAAGAAGGCATTTCGGATAGCTGCTGGACTTTACAAGTTTGGCAGCTGCAATAGCTTTCGGATCCTTCTCTGGTTTGGAAAGGTTAATTGTGATATCGATTTTTCCATATTCACTGTCTACAGTCCATTTCTGGTCTTTCTCTACACGATAACGGCGGATATAGTTACTGTCCTGGCTGAGTTTGTAGAAATAATCAGTTGCTTCCTGCGGGTCTTTCTCATATTTGCTCCAGAACTCTTTCTGTACCTGACCTGGACGTGGCATCAGGCAGTTCATAAGTCTGGTATCAAACAGATCACGGTAAACGATACTGTCTTCAATTAGATTTCTCTTTACTGCTTCATCCAGAAGCGCATTTAAAACCTCTTCCAGATTAATGTCTGTGTATTCTTCTTCAGGTTCCACATATTCATCTTCCTTGAAGACATCCAGGAGAAGATTGGTTGTGTAATTCTTCTCGCAGGCAGGTGTGAGCCCTGTTTCAATTCCGTACTGTACTAATTTCTTAATGTTCTCGTATAACATTGGTACATTTCCCTCCGTTTCGTTATTACTGTTCCCTTTGTTTCCAAAAAACGCCTCACAGGATATTATCCGTGAACAGCAATTATTCAACAGCTATATTTTGTCATATAACTCTCATTTCCTTTTAAGGATACTCAAATATCATTCAAATGTAAATAACCATTTGCACAATTTTTCTTAATAATAACTGACAGGTTGCTATTCACACGCCACTATCCCGCGAGGTGTTTTGACATGAATATGTCAAAATCCCGAGACATACAGCGCGAATTTATGCGATTAGCATAAATTCTGTGCATCGCGAAGCGTGTTATTGGACACGGAGTGAACAGCAACCTGTCTGATTGTCGCGAAAGCTATATCAGTAATTAACAGCTTCCACATATGTGATAAATACATTTCCCGCCTTCTGGAATAAATCTGTACTGTCATTCATTCCATACGGATAAGTTTCTTTCTTGACCGGATCATAGAGATAAGTATTGTACTCGTCATACCCCACGATCACCACACTGGTATTGGCTCCTGTTTTGGCGATCACAGGACGCTGTGCACTTACTTCATATAACACGCTATCCAGACTGCACCCGGAAAGGTCGATTACTGTGCCGGTCTTCTTCAGGCTCTTCTTCAATGTTGCCACATCCAGGGTTCCCTGAAGAATAATATCCGGAAGTTCTCCTGTATCCATCTGTATCTTCGTCTTCTTATTCCCACGTTCCCAGATATACTGCTGCGCACGGTTCAGTACCACACCGCCCAGATTATCTGCACGCAGAACTGCTTTTGCAGGATCTGTATAGATACTGTCCAGTCCTCCCTGACCATAAACATAATAAGTAGTTTCCTGCGGGATCTGTGTATCCAATACAATATCCTTCTGCCTTGCACTGCTTACCTTGGCATACATAGCAAGCGGTGAATCTGTCTGCGTAGATGTATTCAATGTCAGTTTCACACGGACACCGGTTCTGGATGCAGAAACCAGCTCAACCTTAACTGTATTCGCAGCATCCTTTTTGTTGTTCATAATATTGTCCTTCTTTTGGGCAACATAAGCAGTATCTCCGGATTTTGCGGAAAGTTCAAACTCTATCAATGTACTTCCTACAGAAATATCCGTGATGTACAATCCCTCTTTCTGATATTCCTTCTTTACATTTCCTTCAAAATCTTCAATACGCAGAACACGAATACCTTCGGATTTATGTCCGTCTTCATCTGTAAGGATATCGGATTTATTCAGGATTCCATAGATCAGATCCTCATTCATAAATCCTACTGTACGAAGTCTCTGTCCCTTCTCCGGTGTAATCAGACGGGTTTCACAGGTATCAAAATCAATTTCCTTGATTCTTCCCTTCTCATCACCTTCTGAAACCAGCCAGGCTGCATGATCATTATTATCAGAAGAAACAAAGTTTGCATTCTTAATTCCCTTTTCCAGTACTTCACTTGTATTCTCTTCAATATTAATCTTGTAGAGATTCTTTGCCAGAAGCAGAAACAACTCATTGTTTTCATTGACATAGGATAATTTTTCCAGATCCTTCTTCAGGAACTCAAAGGACTCTGAAACAGGGATAAATGCCCGCTCCTCTGCCACATTCTTATCATGGTTGTAATGGTAAACACCGATTCCTTCATATCCTTCATGGTTTCCTCTGTTCATATATCCATAAAGTACAAAGTCAATGTCACCCTCATCTGTCACCCGGACAATCTTGATATCATGCTGCGTTCTTGAATCGCGGAAATCTCCGTCCTCAGATTTTCGGAAGCTGAAAACCTGGTTTACTTTTCCGTTGTCCGGTGAGTAAGACCACAGATCTCCCTCCTGCACAAATGCTATCACTGTAGCGCTGTCATTCATCATATATTCCACATTCTTGTCGCGCACACCCAGAGTCAGTCCATCATCTGAATAAACCGGAAGTGTTCCGTCGAATACCTGACTGGCAGAACGTTGGAAATCAAGCAAATAAATTCGTGTATCCTGATATTTCATCCTGTAAAATTCTTTTACATCATACAATTCTGTATCGCCGTTATCACTTTGAGATGTAATCTGATACTCAACAGAAATACTGGCAGTTGTTTCGTTGATATCTTTGATAACCGGAATACCTCCCTGATATAACTGCGGTGCAAGAGTTCCCCAGCTGATCTCACTCAGAGAAGAATTAATATTAATTCCTGCATAATTCGTAGCAGCTCCCGTGGTCTCCGGCTCCAGATAACTTCCTAAGTCATCTGCTGTATTCTTGTCCAGACAGGCCTCATAAAAATATTTGACAAAAGCTGCATAATCAGATGCATGTACCTGTGATCTGGAAACAACTCGGGTATAATAATATGCTGTGCTCTCATCTGTCTCCAGCGCGATCTGCATGGAATATTCCTGATTCATTCGCAGATCACTGGTGATTTCCACATCTACCGTCAGATAAGAATCTTCTTTCTGGAGATTCTTGATCTTCTTATTTTCCAGAACTTTATTTCCATCTGAAGTACGGATTTCATATGAGAAACTTTTCACATCCGCATTATATGGATTTACCTTGAATTTGAGTTTCTTTGTAGTATCCAGAGGTGTTACACTGTCCCTGGTAAAGTCCGCCTGCATAGGTTCTGCATAACCGTACATTCGGTTGATCAATGTACCATCCATGTCGATCATGACTTCCGGAAAAGTAGCGTCATTAAAATCAGACCTGTCATCTGTAGACTGACTATTCAGAAGCAGCGCAGTTCCTGCTACACCAATCAGAAACACAAGAAGGAGAATACCTGCTCTTTTTAGTATTCCTCTCATTGTCTGCCCCCTTGCTGTTCTTTTTGGTCCTCATTCAGAAGTCTGGCAAGAGTTGGATGAATATTCAATGCTGCAAGCATGTCCTGTGTGCTGGCAATATCTGATTTCTTTCCTGTTTTTACTGCACGGATCAGGAGATTCTTCGGTGTGTGCTCCATATCTATAAACTCCAGGATCTGTGTCTCATAACCTTTGCTTCCCAGCAGATTTGCACGTACTGCATCTGTGATCAGCGCTGACATTCTCTCTTTCAGGATGCCATATCGAAGGACGGATTCCAACATCTCATTTCTGATCTGTTTATTCACTTCATGCTGACAGCAAGGTACAGAGAGAATTACTTCTGCTCCCCACTCCACAGCTTTCGCAAGCGCATAATCTGTAGCTGTATCGCAGGCATGAAGTGTCACTACCATATCTACAGAGGATACTCCTTCATAATCTGCAATATCACCATGATAGAAATGCAGTTTCTCATAGCCATATCTGAGTGCCAGAGAATTACATTTCTCAATTACATCTGTTTTCAGATCCAGGTCAATAATATTCACATCATAGCCTTTCAGCTCTCTCAGATAATAATACATAGCAAATGTAAGATAGCTCTTTCCACATCCAAAATCCAGTATCGTTACTTCTCTCTCTCTGGAAAGTCTCGGAAGAATATCTTCAATGAATTCCAGGAAACGATTGATCTGTCTGAATTTGTCATATCTGGCATGGACAATTTTTCCCTGATCATTCATAACACCCAGATCTATTAGAAACGGTACTGGAACTCCTTCTTTGAGAATGTACTGTTTTACACGGTTATGTGCCTGGATCTGAACTTTCTCTACCGGCGCATGGTGCTTCTGTTTAATTGTCATTTTACCCTTTTTGCTTACAAGGACTACGCCATCTGTCATTGCTCCCTGCGCCTGAAACTGTCCAAAGTTCTCTGCAAGTTCTGCCTCCAGATACTCTATCAGCTGCATGCGTTCGTAGTTCTTATGAAGGACTTTCGTCCCTTCTGTGGCAGATGCCTGATAACAGATCTGTCCCTTGAGCCGGATCGGACGTATCTTCACTTTTGAGATACCATTTTTGTTTCTGCTGGCACTCAGAACAGCCTGTATCAGATTTTCATTTATCTGTTCTTCTAAATATTCTCTTAAATTCTTCATTATTCTTTCTATAAAAATACTATTTGATTGTAACTATTCGGCAATCCACTACTCAAAAATATCTCCGACAGCGATGTCTGCGACATCTTCTTCTGGATATCTCCTGGTAAAGCATTACTTGGATCAGTTCATCCAGGAAACTTTCCCTGACTGCCTCACTGCTGAGCTCCGGCTGTATGCTTTCTTTGATCCTGCTGCTTAAATGATAAAGCATATATTTATCTGGATACTCATCATACAGGCGGCTCCCCTCATAATCCAGGAGATCGCATTCCTCTTCTACCCGCTCCTGGATACGCTGTACTGTCTGTGGATAATAAGACTTCATCAGCTTAAACTCTTCTTCCTGCATCCGTTCTCCTTCATACATAAAAGGATTGGAATATGCCGCGTGAAACGGAAAATGTGGTTCGAAATACATATTAAAATCCTGCATTCTTTTTCATTGTCTATTTCAGTATATGCAGAATATCTCAAACCGTTCGCTTCAGAGATATTACTGTTTTCTCCGTGTACAGCAGATCAGAAATCTGTAACCTGAATTACAGTTCCTGGATCATTCTTACAGTTAATTTTACACTGTGCTCAATTGCTGCCATCTCGAATTCTGCATAATCCATGTTTGCACTTCCGTCTGCTTTGTCAGAAATTGCTCTTACTACAAGGAATGGAATGTGATTCAGATAAGCAGCCTGACCGATGGCAGCGCCTTCCATCTCTACTGCAAATCCACCAAACTCTGAAATAATAGCATCTTTTACACCTTTATCAGAGATAAACTGATCTCCGGAACAGATTCTTCCTTCGAATACACTGATCTCAGGATTTACTTCCTGGCATACCTTTGCTGCCAGATTACGAAGTTTCTCGTCTGCCGGGAAAGAGAAATCATCCATCTGCGGGATCTGTCCTTTCTTATAACCAAACCCTGTTGCATCCATATCATGATGCAGTACGTCTGTAGAAAGAACAATATCTCCAATATTTACATCATTATTCAGGCTTCCTGCGATTCCTGTGTTGATCACAGCTTCTACACCAAACACATCTGCAAGGATCTGTGTGCACATTCCTGCATTTACTTTTCCAATTCCGGAACGTACAACTACAACTTTCTTGCCTTCAAGAGTTCCTTCGTAGAAATCCATAGACGCTCTGGATGTAATTGTAACATCCTGCATTTTTTCTTTAATTTTGGCTACTTCCTGTTCCATTGCTCCGATAATTCCGATACATTTCATTATTAAAACACCTCTTCTTTGTATATTTGTATTTTTATTTATTCTATCTGGCTGTCCTAACTGGCGGCCAATTTCAGGTTACCTTTCATTCGAAGATTGATAACTTTTTTGTTGCATTCTTTTCTATTATAGCAAAACTTTAATTTATATGGAAACTTTTTTTATATTCTGTTATAATATGATTTCAAAATAATGGTTACTGGCGATTTTTATGTCAGTAATCTGGTAACCTTATAAACTATTTTACACAGGAGGAATCATATCATGACATATAAAACAAAAGGTGTCTGTGCCAGCCACATTGAGTTTGAATTAGATGACAATCATAAAGTTCACAACGTACACTTTATTGGTGGATGCAGCGGAAATACACAGGGAGTTGCCTGTCTTGTAGAGGGTATGGATGCTGACGAAGTGATCAGCAGACTGAAAGGAATCAAATGTGGTTTCAAAAATACTTCATGTCCGGATCAGCTTTCTATTGCACTGCAGGAAGCGCTGAATAAATAATTCCCAATATCCCCCGAAAGTTACACTTTATTCTAACTTTCGGGGGATATTTTTATTTCATATTATTTTTGTACTATTCTGTTTTACATAGAATAACTGCTATACGTCTGTTCTGTCCCACTTGTCGCACAGTGACTGCACCTCTCTGGAAAAGCGTTCCAGATCCTTGTTCGGGGTTCCTTCGTTCTTTTTGATTACCGCCAGAAGTCTGTAACCAAGTGCCAGAAGTTTCTCAAATGCTCTGGCAGCTCTCGTTGCCTTAGGAGATGCAGATGCTTTCTGAATCTTCACTCCCTTAGCTTCATAAAGACATACATTATTAGCCAGATCATATTCCGTTCCACTGAAAGGTGCCATTGTATCATATCCCAGATCTTCTTTCAGGCGTTTTGCAAAAATTTCTGTCACAGTATCCTCACCATGGGTAACAAAAACTTTCTGCGGCTTCTCTTCAAATGCCTTCGCCCAGTCCAGTAAACCATTCACATCTGCGTGACCGCTGATTCCCGGCATCTGACAGATATGTGCTGCCACATGAATCGGTTCTCCGAAAAGCTTTACATCTGTTGCACCCTCAATCAGAGCTCTTCCAAGTGTTCCAACTGCCTGATATCCCACAAAAAGAATAGTGTTCCGTTCATCCCACAGATTATGTTTCAGATGATGTTTGATACGTCCGGCATCGCACATACCGCTGGCAGAAATAATTACCTTTGGTTCTTCATCATAATTGATCGCTTTGGAATCATCACTTGTAACTGATACCTTCAAACCAGGAAAACTGATCGGATTAATTCCCTTCTTGATCAAATCCATGGCTTCTTCATCAAAGCAGTCATACTGATGCTCTGAGAAAATAGTAGTCGCCTCATTAGCCAGAGGACTGTCTACATATACTTTGAATCCATCATGCCCGTGTACCAGGTCATCTGCCTTAATCTGTCTGATAAAATACAGCATCTCCTGTGTACGTCCTACTGCAAAGGAAGGAATAACAAGGTTGCCGCCTCTGTCAAAAGTTTCCTGAATAATCTTTGCCAGAAGCTGTACATAATATGGTTTCTCCCCGTGACTACGATCACCATACGTAGATTCCATGATCACATAATCAGCACGATGCAGATATTCCGGATCCTTGATCAATGGCTGATGAGTATTTCCAATATCTCCGGAAAATACAATTTTCTTCTCTATTCCTTCTTCTCTGATAGTCAGTTCAATACTTGCAGATCCCAGCAAATGGCCGGCATCTATAAAACGTACTGAAATCCCCTCTGCCGGAGTGATCACTTTATTATACGGACACCCTACAAAATTTCTGATCACGCCCATCGCATCTTCCATAGTATATGCCGGTACAAATTCCGGTTTCCCCTGTCGTCTGCCTTTACGGTTTCTCCACTCTGCCTCAAACATCTGGATATGTGCACTGTCTCTGAGCATAATATCACACAGATGGCTGGTTGCATCTGTCGCATATACAGGTCCTCTGAATCCCTTTGCATAAATGGCAGGAAGATTACCTGAATGATCCATATGCGCATGTGTAAGAAGAACAAATTCAATTTCTCCCAAAGCAACAGGAATCTCTACATTCTCGTAATAATCCGGTCCCTGCTCCATACCACAGTCTACAAGAAATTTATGCCCCGCAGCCTCCAGATAATAACATGATCCTGTAACTTCGTGTGTTGCTCCGATAAATGTTATCTTCATATGAAAACCCCCTTTCGGACTTTTAGACCCCATATATTATTGTATTTATTATACAATACAATGAAACAGATTAATAGCATTTTTCTGAAAATAAAAAACAGAAACAGTTCTTGTTCGACTGTTTCTGTTTTCTCTGCGCCTGCCACGTAACGATATAATTAGCTGATATTTTGTCGTTTCCGATTTACGCATCACATATTTCAGCATCACTTACAGAGTTTTCTATCGCCTCTGTGTTCCCCTGTCTTCATGGTATGTTATAAACATCCCATTTTGAGTTACAGCTTATAAAAGTGTACTCGTTAACTCTCTTTACATATATAATGCGAATCAAAATGATAAATATCACAAAAAAATTTAAAATTCTTTTATTTTTCTTCAGAAAATGATGTATCACATGTCTGCACTGTCTCATCCTCAAACTGCAAATCTGCTGACACAGTCATTCCTGCCAGGGCAGTCAACATAACAGCTGCCACTACTGCTGCTACAGGTTTCAAAAATCTGTGAGTTCTATTCCACTCATTTTCATAATTCTTCAGGTGCTCTTTTGTTTCTTCAAGCCTTTCTGTTCTGATGTCCGCTACTGCTTCCCGATATTCACCTTTTGCTTTCAATCTGGCAACCAGCCTGTCATATTCTCTTTGAACCTTCTCCTCTGATTCCTCCGGAAATTCTTCCCAGGAAGTTTTTCCGGCTGCCTTCAGCAGTGCTGATTCAAGTATTTTCGTTTCTGCAGCATACTGTTCTTCCAACAGTTTATCCATCTTCCGTTTTTCTGTTTGTCTGTTTATTTTATTTTCCATAATCTTTAACTTTCCTTGACAATTCCTCCCCTTGGGTTCATATTAAATATAACTATCGTTACTGTTCACACCAAAAGGAACAGTAACTTATTTTTCAGAATGAAACAGGAGGAATCTCTATGAAACATATTGTGCTCACCGGTGGCGGTACTGCCGGACATGTTACCCCCAATATCGCATTAATCCCACGTCTGAAAGAACTTGGATACGAAATCTCCTATATCGGATCCTATGATGGAATTGAGAAAAAGCTTATTGAAGAAATGAACATTCCATATTATGGTATCTCTTCCGGTAAACTGAGACGTTATTTTGATGTTAAGAACTTCACTGATCCATTTCGTGTGCTGAAGGGTTTTGGCGAAGCCAGAAAATTGCTGAAACAATTAAAACCTGATGTAGTCTTTTCCAAGGGTGGTTTTGTAACTGTTCCAGTTGTTATTGCTGCGGGACAACGCAAAATTCCTACAATCATCCATGAATCAGATATGACACCAGGACTTGCAAACAAACTTTGCATCCCATCTGCAACAAAAGTATGCTGTAACTTTCCTGAAACAGTCAAGAGCCTTCCCGCAGACAAAGCAGTTCTTACAGGAACACCAATCCGTCAGGAACTATTGAGTGGAGACAAAGAGACCGCCCGTAAGTTCTGTGGCTTTACAGACGAGAAACCGGTTCTGATGGTCATCGGCGGAAGTCTGGGTGCAGCCTCTGTGAACGAAAATATTCGCAAGATCCTTCCTGAACTTCTGAAAGAATTCCAGGTTATCCATCTGTGCGGCAAGGGAAAAATGGATGAAAGTCTCAAGGATACTGAAGGGTATGTACAGTACGAATACATTAAACAGGAACTTGCCGACCTGTTTGCTTTGGCAGACATCGTTATCTCCCGTGCAGGCGCCAATGCAATCTGCGAATTGAATGCACTGAAGAAACCAAATCTTCTGATTCCTCTTTCCGCAAATGCCAGCCGTGGTGACCAGATTCTTAATGCGCGTTCATTTGAGCGCCAGGGATTCAGCATGGTACTTGAGGAAGAAGAAATTACTGAAAGTACACTTCTTAATTCTATCCGTGAATTGTATCAGAACAGACAGTCGTACATTGATGCCATGTCGGGAAGCAGTCATATGAACTCTATCGAAAAAATCACCGGTCTGATCGAAGACTGCGTAAATAAACGGTAATTCATCGCCGTATTTTCTTATATTCTCTGGCAAGCCAGCGTCTCGTCCTCATAACTTTATTGTTTACATTATTTTCTGTGATATGATAATGTTTGGCAACGAGACGCGATGGTATGTCATATAACGTTACACTGACATAGATTTCATAATCAATTCTGTTCTTCTCTCTTAGTTTTTGAAATATCGTCTGTAGATATCCGGCAGCTTCCAAAGTCAGAATAATTTCATCTACATTACCACCGCTCTTCACACCCATATCCGTCATTGTCATAAGCACATCCGAATCCACATGTTCATATTTTCGAAATGCGATCTTGCCATGATCAGTTGCTTTATGAAAACTAATTCTGGTAATAAGGTTACTCAGTTTCTCTTCATCCATAAAGTCTACCGTGTCACCCATATTGTACAGAGTTTCAAATACATCCTGACAAACATCTTCTGCTTCATCAGCATCATGCAACATAGCCTTAGCAATATTAACTACACGTGTGCGGTATTTCTTGTAAATGTCTATAAAATCTACATTCTCCATCTTTTGTAATGTCAAAATATCAGGACAGCTGTTCTTTTACTTTTGACAGAATCTCCTCTTTATCCTTATCACTCAGTTCACCTGGTGTCCATGTGATTCCTACATTATCACCTTTATATCTCGGGATTAAGTGCATATGGAAATGAAATACAGTCTGTCCTGCACATTCTCCATTGTTCTGTACAATATTAAATCCATCACATTTCAGAGCTTCTGTCATTGCTGTTGCCATCTTCTTTGCAAGAACCATTGCCTTTGCAGCCATCTCATCCGATAATTCATAAATATTGGCAGCATGAGACTTAGGCAGGATCAGGGCATGTCCCTTACTTGCCGGACCCAGATCAAGAATCACGCGAAAATTCTCATCCTCATAAAGTGTTGCAGCAGGAATCTCTCCATTGGCGATTTTACAAAAAATACAATTATCCATTTTTAAGTCCTTCTTTCCTAAATAATTCGAATAAGCCTCTGCTCTTGTTCTGAAGGCTTATCCAGACGCTGTTCGCAGACATTATTCCGCAAGCAGTAACTTTGTCGGCGTGTCGTTTTAGTGCGAAATTTCCATGACGAAATCAGTTGCGGTGAAAAATTCGCAATGATACACTTTTTTTGAGGTGATGATATGCAGATTGAAACAACAGAACAATTAAAACAGGAGTTTAGCCTTACTCTTTCCAGGCTGTCACATGAAATCCGTAATCCGATCTCACTGATCAACAGTGAACTCCAGTTAATGGCGTCCTCTCATCCGGAATTATGCAGTTACAGTCAATGGGATAGCCTTATAGATAATCTGGAATATGTCAAAGAACTGTTAAATGAGCTCTCCGATTTTAGCCATGCCGGAACTGTAAATCTGATTCCCACAGATTCCCAGAAGTTCCTGGAATCTGTTCTATCCTGTGAGAAAAACACATTACATTATCTTGGTATTACACTGGAAACACACTTGGAAAATATTTCCACATCAATACTTCTTGACCGTGTAAAAATGCGTCAGGTTCTATTTAATCTGATAAGAAATGCCTGCGAAGCAGTCTCTCTGCCCGATGGCAAGATCTCAGTCAGACTTTTTCAGGCAGATGAAAACATCTGCATTTCAGTGGAAGATAATGGCTGTGGAATGACTGAAACTCAGCTACAGAATATCTTTCATCCATTTATTACATACAAAGCAGACGGAACCGGTCTGGGACTTGCAGTAACAGCCGAGATCATAGCTGCCCATCACGGCCAGATCAAAGTCTCCAGTTCTCCCGGACATGGTTCCAGATTCAACATCTATCTGCCTGTTTCTTCCGAAGCGTGAATTTGTAAGCGAGAAGGATGATAGAACAATACTGCCAGTATAAATCCACAGATAAGGCCTCCCACATGTGCTGCATTATCCACACCTTCACTTGTAAATCCAAAATAAAGGGAAAATGCAGCCATGATTACAACCTGTCTGGCAGAAAGATCTTCAATATATCCCCTGCCTCTAATCACAGCATAGATCATAGCACCCATTACTGCAAATACTGCACCAGATGCACCTGCGGATACTGCAAAATCTCTGCTGTTTAATTCCAGGAATATACACAACAGATTTCCGCCCATCCCGCCAAGAAGATAAATCAGCAGATATTTCAGCCTTCCTACTGTACGTTCCAGTCTTCCGCCAAGTACAAAAAGTACCAGCATATTATTACCAAGATGCTGCGGACCAAAGTGCAGAAACATACTGGTAAAAATCCTGTAATATTCCCCCTGCATGACAGATGGTGTATACGCAGCACCACACTGAAGCATATGCATGGTATCTTCGGATCCTCCGGTCAGCTCTACTGCAAGAAAAACAAGAAGATTGACCAGAATGAGAAACACTGTAACCGGCTCTTTTTTCATTTCTTCCAAGATTTACCTCTTTTCTGTCTGTTTTAGTCTGTTTTGTTGTTTTTTCGTAACTATTCAGCAGTCTACTATTCCGCGAGGTGCTGAACAGTTACGCTTTTCATACACAATCATCTTCAGCAATTCACATAACAAATTCTTCTATAAAGAATTAGCAATATTTTCCTGAATTACTATTCTTAATTGTATCAGACATTTTGTATTTTTTCAAAATATTTATGCCAGAAATATGTATCTTGCCTGTGCAAAGTCCACTTCATCTTCCGGTTGCAGCTGATATTCTTCATCTGGAAGAAGAAGTCTTCCGTTTACCGCTGTTCCGTTCCTTGAATTCATATCTGTAAGATAATATTCTTCTTCCCGCTTTCGGATTTTCGCATGGATACGGCTTACTGTCGGCAGACTGATCACTGCATCACAGGCAGTCTCCAGTTTTCCGATCACAGTCATATCTTCATTCAGATAAATGGTCGCCAGCTCTCCCGGTTCTTTGCTCACCAGACTAGCCGGACCGGATACTGCTCCCGCAGACAAAACTACAGTTTCTCCATAGTCCGCATGAGGCTGCAAAGTTTTGGAAATCTCTGGCTTTGAGTCTGGATATCGATTCGGACTTTCCAGTTCTTCTTTCATGGTTTCATAGAATCGTTTTTCCCATTTCTCTTCTTTTTCGGTTTCAGTTAAATTCGGATACTGTTCAAAAATTTTCCAATCCGCTTCTTCTTTCTTTACATTTGCAGAATTTCTAATTGAAATTCGACCTTTTTTCTCCGCAGATCTCTGCTGTAAAGTATCCGGTTTCTTTCCCCTGCGTACAATACGTACGACCAACATTGTGCATGCTGCCAGTACAAGAATTCCTCCCATAACAACTCCGGTTTCTATATATGGCAGATATCCCATCAGAGTAACTGCCGTTATTCCGCAGAGCAACAATGCTGCCAGTATTATAATCACTCCCTTTTTTATCATTCCAGGCTTCTCTGTCGCTTCACCTTCTCTTATAAACTCTTCCTGTACAGTTCCAGCTTCCCAGAGTCTTTCTTCCTGAAGTCTTTCTTCCATTGAAAACTCCTGAAAATCTTGTTTTTGTCCTGTCCTGACTTCTGTGTTCTCTTCTTTTGGCAATGTCGATGTTCCCTGAACTTTATATAGTTCTTCTTTAATGTGTTCCAGATGAAAACTGTCCTCCATCGCTCTCTTATATACACCGTATCCCAGAATCACAGCCTCCCCGTCCTGATGATCAATTTTTGGAAGGATATACTCCGTCAGACGCTGAAACTGTTCTCTGATATCTTTTTCGTATCCTGGCATCATGCAGAAATAAATCTGCTGTTTTTCAATATCTGTATAAATATATTCCGGCGCTATAATAAACTGTCCGGGGTTCATCAGATATTCCGCCGCATCCTCCATAGCTTTAACAAAACCACCAAAAATCAGACGGAGATCTTCAATCTCCATCTTTTTCTCTTCATATAAAACGTTCAATGCCTGTTTAGAGGTAATATCAAAGTACACAAGAAATCTTCCATCCATTCCCTGAATCCTGCATTTCAGAAGAGAGGGGATTACATTTCCCACCAGCATTCTCACCTGATAGGAGTCTGTATTAATCTCCTCTTCTCCGTAAAGGATCAAATAATTGTGGTTCATATCTCTCTTATATTCTGTCCGCATCTTAGCCCCCCATCCCCTTTAGAACAGCTGCTGCCGCTCTTAGTTTCCGAATATGTTTTACAGGATTGATAATGGCAGAAGTTCCTTCTATCCTTAAATGCCAGCTCAGATTCCCATATGAAGAAATCGTATCAAGATCATAGGTTACCTGCACTTCCTTCCCCACATTTGTCTGTGTACTCAGATTCTCTGCCCCAAAGAAGCCTGTACTTCCAAGCTCTTCACTGCGCATTCTGGCAGTCTCATACGCTTCTCCGTTCTTTCGGATTCCTTCCATACTTCCGCTGATTGCTGATTCATAAGCAGCCGCTGTAAGCCAGGCTCTGTTATGTACAAAGAAACTCAGATAGATCAGTCCCATCAACACCAGCAAAATCAACGGCATAACGCAGGCAGTTTCTACTGTCAGGCTTCCCTTACTGACCTTTTTTATTATATTTCTATTTCTCATAATGATTTTTTTCATAGCAAAATCCCTCCAAGATATCCTGCCAGCAAAAATGGCACAAACGGGATCTCCATGTGGCCTTTCCCACGAAATACCATCAGCATAACTCCTGCAAATCCAGCACTGCACAGCATTCCCACAAAAAGCATGGTGAAAAATTCCGCTGGACGCATCATAGTTCCTAGTGCCATAAGAATCCACCCATCTCCCATTCCCACTGATCCCTCCGTAAGAATACTGATTCCCACAAATCCAAGCCCTGTCCCTGCGCACAGCAGGAAATCCAGTGCATCACTCTCAGTGAATATCGTCCAGATTATCCCTCCCCCGGCAAATACAACAGTGATTAGCAGAGAAATCTGCTTTCTCCGGATATCAATCCAGGAATTCACTCCCAGAAATGCCAGTATACATGCTTCTTTTATACAGTTTACTTCCATATCCCTCTCTCCTGATTCTTATCCACTTTACTTCTTATCCGCTTTAATTTTTATATGTTTTATCCACATCTGCTGCATGCACTCATTCCGGAAACTGTGGAAGATTTTACCAGTTTTACTGAACGCTTCAACCCACTGCAGGACTCCAGATTATGATATCTGTTTCCCTGTTCCGTGACATACACTACCCCTGCCGGATTCTGATTTCTGCTACAGGTTTCACAGGCAGAATAGTGCTCTCCGTATTGATTACTTGCAGACTTTACAGAACTTCCCGGAATCTGTTTCAGAGAAACATTTAGATAACTACATCCAGGATTTTTGTGATAGACACTTCCAGATGCTGTCACATATACCATCTGTTCTACTTCTCCCTGTTCACCTCCATTATCAGGAAACTCTGTTCCAGTCCATGCATGAACTTTTACATGGTTATAGATCACAACACCTGGAAGAGGGAGCAGACCACCAAACGGCTTATAAGTATATATATCCGGCAAAGTAATATTCTCCGGGCCGTTATCTCCCGCAAGACAGGCATACATTCCTGTCTGTTTTGCTCTTGTACATAAGCTTGTCAGATGTTCTGTTTGAAGCTTATAAATATCCATAAAGGATATCAATGTGACCATTCCCAGAAAAAACAATGGAAGCGCCAACGCAGTCTCCACTGCCAGACTTCCCCTTTTCAAAGCACTCTTCTTAAAAAACATCCTTTTCAGAAAAGAGAGATCAAAAGGTGCTTTTACAGAAAGATTAGCTTTCCAATCAACCTTCAAGCTGTATTTATTTCTTCCTTTTTTCGGGGATAAAAAGGAAAAAATATTTCTTCGAGAGCAACTCCTCCTTTCATAATTTTTGTCATCTTTTTTTCTGCTTTCTCTAGTCCCTTTGCTTTTTTTCTGTAAAAGCATCTTTTCACACCTCTTTTCTGAAGCTTGTTTCTATGATCATTCATAGCAATATTGTCGAACCACATGAAATTCCTTTTTCTTATTAGCTTTGACATCTGCAAACGCTTCCAAAGCCACAATACAAGAATCCATACAAAAATGTGCTCTGCCATTATTTCTGATCGTATTCTCAACCATATCCATTCCTCTCATTACCTTCTTTTCCTTCGAAACTGACAAAACCAGCACCTGAATATAGTCTTCATAGGACATTCCATGATCATCGTTTTTTCTCATAGAATCCAATCCTTCCATCAGATTAGAGAGATTTGCCAAGGAAATCTGCCAATCTGCAGAAGTCTTTACCAGCGGAATCTTTCCTCCTGCAAAAAGTTCTCGTACATCCAGTACACTCTCTGCGAATGCCCAGCATAATAGCAGCGCTGTCTCAATCACCACGGCTGCCGGCGGAATCAGAAATCCGGCTGCAATAGCTGTGGCAAGAGCCTGCGCTTCTGTTCTCTTTGCACTGTCTGCCATCAGACTGGCAAAGTTTACACCCTCTCTGATAAACAAAAGTTTCGTTGCTACAGCTTTCAGGTTATCCATATCATTGTCTTTCCCTGCGAAAATATATTCCATCTGATATGCCAGACCTTTGTCTGACGGATTTATATAATTTCCCAGATGATTCATCAGATACTGTTGAAATAGTACACCTGAAGTATAACTGTTCTCTGTTGTCAGTCCATCCGGCATCTCCATTCCCTGCTGCAACTGTCTCCCTGAAACCAGCGTATTCCTGCTGACTGTATGCGTGGAAATCCCACGTCCGGATGGCAGCACCAGTTCCAGAACTCCCATCTTCATAATTCTTTTAATAACAGTAATCGGATTATTCACCGGTTCCTGTGCAGGTACCGGCTGTGTCGTTCCATCTCCAAACTGCTGTCCTGAAGAATTGTCTGCATTATTTCCCTGCTGATTCTTTGCAGCTTCTTCCGCTGCCTGCTGGCTTTTTTGCGAAGCCTGATTCATTTCTGAATCATACCTGTCGATAGAACCTCCTGCTTCTGCCTGACTCGCCTTCAAATCTGCTTCCTTCGTTTTCTTCTCACGGTCAGACATTCGGTTAAGAAGGGCCTGTACTCCCTGACTGCCAAGAGTTTCCTGCATATACTGCACAATCTGCTGATAAAAAACTTCTCCACCATTATCTGTCAGAAGACGATAACCGGTCAGTCCGCTCTGATGCAGACTGAGTTTCTGGCTGTTCTGCTTAAGGACAGGTTTCATATAGGATTCTAGATTGTCACAAATCTTTGCAAGGTTCAACATCCCGCCTCCCATAGAGCCGTCAAGCGCAAACAAGTCATACTCCTCCAGGAGTTTCTTATCATACTGTCCAAATACAGAGTACAGTCCGATATCCATACTGTTCAGGATCTGTGTTCGGGCAGATGCCATACGCACAGATTCTATGCTTGTACACACCAGTGACAGAAGCAGACTGAGGATCAGTGCCAGAAATACAGTAATGCTTCCTTTTTTCTCTTTATGACACTTCATACAGGAAGTACACCTCCTTCTCTTTTTTGTATTCAACGGGTAAACTTTTATCAGATAGAATTACTCTGTTTCGCGATCTTTGAAAGAATGCTCTGTACCAGATTGGTCAGCTGCTCTTTGAAAATAATGACAAGTCCGATCAGGACTACAAGAATTAAAATGATCTCCACAACACCTACAGCGTCTTCTTCCTCTGCAAATCTTCGCAGCAGTCCGTTTTGTCTTTTCACACTTTGCATCAATTGTCCCATATTCTTCCTCCGTATGTTTCGTTTATATCCTGTTTCACATCTTGCAAACTATAACTCTAATATTAATGTCTATTTCGTGCGCAACAGCATACTTTCCAATACAACACCATTTTCAGGCACTTCTTAGATCAGGTTCCTCCATAAAAGGACAGAAACGCAGGTATCATCACAATTGCCATTACGACCATCAACATCATGATCATCGGGATCAGAAGCTTCGTTGCAGCAGCTTCTCCCAGAACACGGGCTTTTCTCTTACGCTCTTCCCACGCTTCCATAGACTCCCGTTCCAGCATATCTGCCATCTGTCTGCTTCCCTTCTGGAGGTTCTGAATCAGAAGTGTAGCAAAAGTCTTATATTTTGCCTGTCCACATCTCTCTCCAAACCTTCTGTATGCTTCACTCTCAGAAACTCCGCTTTCCATTTCATAACAGATGACTCGTATCTCATCATAGGCAGGCCGCGGTTTTCGTTTCTTCTTTCTGCTATAATCCAATGCGATTTTCTGGAATGCCTTTCTTACTGTCATTCCTGCCTGAACAAGAAGTGTAAACTTCATGATCAGTCCGGGATAATCCATAAGCAGTTCTTCATACCGTTTCTGAAGCTGTACCTGTTCTTCTCTGCCTTTCATTACCAGGATTACCATTGCGGCTATAAGAAACAGCCCGGTCAGAAGCATACCGGAATTATCTGCAGGGATTTCCCACTTTACCTTTTTTCCATTCAGCGTATCCGGAAGATAATAATAGTCCGGATCATTCTGCTGCTCATTATATCGGGCCACTGCCTCTGCCAGATCTTTCTTTGCCTGCTCTTTTCTGGTCAGTTTCTTATCCTGTTTCGGTGTTTCCTGTTCTTCCTGTTCCTTTTCCGGTACCTGTATATACATGGAAACCGGTTTCTCTCCATCCACGGATACCATAAATTCCTTCTCATATGATCCTGTATCCTCCTTTTCCAGACGGTATCCCTGAGGATACACCTGTCCGCCGTTTCCTGCGGTAAGAATCATGCCAAGCAGATTCCCGGATATTGCTACTGCTGCAAAAAGTCTGATTCCTTCCTTTCCTCCGATTCCGGAAGATGGAATCCATCCTTTTTTCCATCCGATCAGTGCACACAGAATCATGACAAAAATGACAACATGTACCCACATTTGTACTGTCACACCTCAATATCTACAATCCTTCTGCCAAGCCAGTATGCAGTCGCATAAATTGCGAGACAGATACTCATTGCTACAATTCCAAAGGGATTTCCATAAAGAACACTTAAGAAGCCCGGTGAGGTCATCTGCAGATACAGAATAATTCCTGCAGGCATAAGACTCATGATCATCTGCTCAGATTTCTTGGCTGCCAGTGTCGCCTCTATTTCTTTCTTCACATCAATCTTATCTCCCAGCATACGTGTTACTTTCTGAATAACCCGGTTCATATCTCCGCCGGTACGCTTAGCTGTATAAAACACAGATGCAAAGTTTTCAATATCTTCTACCTGGCTTCTCTCTCCAAGATCCAGAAACAATTCTTCCAGCGGAACACTGATGTGCTGCTGGCTCTCGATATAGCGGAATTCCTCCACAATATCTGTACCCTTTCCATACAATCGTTCCAGATCCCGAAGACAGGTTTTCACTGCACTCTCCACCGAATATCCTGCCTGAACTGCAACACTTAGGGACGTCAGTGCATCTTTGAACTGATAGTTCAGATTCTTTCTTCTCTCTCTGATCATCCGGTTCTGCTGCCATTTCAGATAAAATACAACCACAGGAAATGCAAGAAGCAATACCCACACACTTCTGTAAAAAAGATAATCTGCCATAATACATAATGCCAGTGCCTGACCTGTATATTTCAGAAACTCCCTGGGTGAAAAGCAATAATGCTCATAATCCCGCTTCAGATAACGTTGTTCTTTTTCTTTCCCTTTCATAGTTCAATCCCCGCTCTTTCCAGTTTTTCCACATGGAGGAGAGACGCAGTCTTCACAAGACCTTTTCCCTCCTGCCATTGATACAGCGGCCGAATCCGGATCTCACCGTTTTCGAATCCGCACACTTCAGTTACCTCCAATAATTTTCTTGACTTGTCCCTCATTCTCCCCAAATGTACCAGAATATCCACACCGGATGCAATCTGTCTTCGTATCGCTTCCAGCGGCAGATCAACGCCCATCAAAACCATTGTTTCCAGTCGGGACAGCATGTCTCTGGCAGAATTGGCATGGGCAGTAGACAGCGACCCTTCATGCCCTGTATTCAATGCCTGAAGCATATCCATTGCCTCTCCACCTCTGACTTCTCCCACAATGATCCTGTCAGGGCGCATTCGAAGCGCAGACTTGATCAGATCTCTGATCGTAACCGACACCGCGCCCTCCATATTTGCCATCTTGGCTTCCAGACGAACCAGATTGTCAATTCCCCTGATGCGAAGCTCTGCATTATCTTCGATGGTGATCAGTCTTTCATCCTTGGGAATATATTCTGACATAGCGGCAAGAAATGTTGTCTTGCCGCTTCCGGTTCCTCCGCCTATGATCATGGAATATCTTGCCTTCACCAGTTTCTGCAGAAACTCTGCGCATTCCTGCGTAATGCTTCCCAGTGCGATTAGCTTCTCCATTGTAATGGGGTGTTCGGGAAAACGCCTGATCGTAAGGATTGGGCCATTTAAAGCTACCGGATAAATTACCGCGTTCACTCTGGAACCGTTCTCCAGTCTGGCATCCACGATAGGCATGGATTCATTGATCACACGGTTGCATTTACCTACGATCTGCTGGATCACATCCCCCAGCTTCTCCGCAGAAGTGAAACTCTTATGCCACCTGGTCAGTCTGCCGGCCCGCTCTACAAAGATGGTGTCAGGTCCGTTTACCATAATTTCAGTGACAGTCTCATCATCCACCAGTTCCTGCAATACATCCAGCTTGCGGACAGAATAAAACAATTCCTGACGAAGCTGTACTTTCTCTTTCAGTGCAAGGCGGACATCTTTTATCTGGTTCAGGATCAATTCATCGATCACATCCAGAATTTCTTTATCTGACAGTTCTCTGGACAGATCCAGTTCCTCCATCAGCATCTGGCGTAAGGTTCTAAATACATCTTTGTTCATCCTTTTTCCTCCGGCTTTCATTCCCACAACTGTCTTCAGATTTCTTTTTTCTGATTTTCTTTTCTCAGAAGATTCCTCACGTAATCTCCCAGTTCACTCCACACCAGTTGTTCTATGTAAGCTGGCGACGGATCGGTTACCATGTGAAAAGGCGGGCTTATCTTCTCCGTTTTCTCCAAAATCTGAGGATAATCCCAGATCCGCACCAGATTCTCAAACTGGGCGATCTTGCACTGGGAAACAGCATCTGACAATACAGGCATATAGATTTTCTTACACAGATCAAGTAACTGGAAATTTTCATCAATCCCACATCCAATATCCAGTACGATCACTTCATAAGAACTGTCAAGCATGATCATCTGCAAAAGCCTCTCCCAGTCCTGCCAGGATGTTGTGCGAATGTCTGCCGGCATCTGCACAGGCGGAATATAATCCAGGTTATTGATGGTCTGTATCATACTGTTCATCTTATACAAAAGATTCTGGTTATCTTGTCTCACATAATAAAGAAGATCGCTCAGATTATGAGCAAAACCTCTTCCCATCAGCTCCTCAAATCCAGAATATTCTTCCATGTTCAGGTAAAGAACCGCCCGGTCTCTGGCAAGTATCTGACCAAGTGTCAATGCAAAAGAAGTCTTCAGACAACGTCCCAGAGGAGAAAATACGCCTATTATTTCTGTTGTCTTCTTTAATACTGCAAGCTGATCGGATACGGACTTCTTTTCGGCACCGTAACATGCCATTACTTCCCGGAGTACATCAGAAGAAGACTGATATTTATACACACTTGGATACTGGTCAAGTTCCGGAGGATGCACACCCTCCGACAGAATAATAATCTTACCGATATCCAGTTCCCGGACTTCACGGCACATAGCCCGCCCGGAAATTAACAGCAACTCTATATGTGTGTGTTTCCCGTAAGCGATCAGTTTCTCTACTGCTGTAAATGCCTGTATCTCAAACGGGATATTCTTCTTCTGATTCATATAATCCATAAAGTTCAGCGCATAATCCACTTCCAGATCACATACTGCAAAAATATTTCTCTTCAATAGATACCTCCTGCATATAACAACACACTTATAAAAACAGGAATCGTAAAATGGAAATTCTCCGGAGCAGAAATGCTTTTTCTCCGATAGGAAGTAATCTTTCCCGTACTGACCGTGTGCTCTACATATTTGATAAAATAAAGGATTCTTTCACAGAAATTGTGGTTGATGATCAGAAGTACAGCTGCAATACTTGCACCTGCCAGAAAAGAAACAAAGATACATCTCGAAATGACTCCGGGTCCCATGACCCCTCCCAGCGCACAGAATAATTTAATATCTCCTGCGCCCATCATTCCAAAAAGAAACAGAATGATAAGAAGTAAAGGTATTACGCTTCCCAAGGCAAAAGAGCAGATTCCTGCAATACCTTTTTGCCAGATACAGCCGGACAATCCCAGAAACATAGAAAATAGAATCCAGCCATTATCAACTTTCGCAGTACGAATATCCATAACCATGGCTGTTGCGGCTACTGCTACAGGAAAAAGGTGAAAAAATACATATAATATCCCCTCCAGTCTTATGATTTTCGTCTTGCTTTCAGTTTTTTGTTTTATAGAAATTATCGTTAAGTAAAAGTGGAATTTACCGCCGAACTGACGGGATTGAATTACCAGAAGAACTCTGGTGAATATTATTATAGGACCGGACAATTGATTTGTCCAGTCCTATTTTTTGTCGAAATTATAAAATAATTATAAACTGGTTATCTGAATCAGATATAGTATGATTAACAGCATGCCCTACATATGGATTCAAAATACTCATAAATAGGATCTGTCACGGAAGCATCTCTGCCAGCTCATATGTACGGGTTCTTGTTCTTTCGTAGCCTTCTCCATATACAGCTGCATATGTTCCTGAACCGCCATTAAAATCTTCTTCTATTTGAGCCATTGCCTGTTCTTTTTCCTTAATCCATTCTATCTGCACATTCGTCAATTGATCCATTGTTGCAGAGTCCAGAGTGTTTTTTAGATATCCCCATACAATATTCAGTTCTTTGTCCCAGATTTCATATAATTCTGCATAGCCAGAATTTATATCTGCCTGATAACTGGAAAGTTTTGTATTTCTTATTTCTTCTGACTGCGTCTCTAACGCCGCAATCTCATTCTTCGCCTGCCAATACAGATCCGACCTTGTAGCCTGCTGCGCCTCGCTTTCTGCCGGCGGTGGAGTTTCTGCTGCAGGAGTATCGACTGGCATGTCTACCTGTACCGGAGCTTCTGTCGGCACTGGTGTGTCCGTAGGTATAGGAGTATCTGTCGGTGCAGGAGTATTCGTAACTGCCGGAGCACTTTCTGCACTTTTCTTTTCTCCATCTCCAGATTTCTTCGTATTCTGTTTCTTCTTATCTGTACTGCTGATTGTTTCCGTTTTTCCCTCAGGTTTCCGTTGGTGGCTGAACATAAATATACCGGAAGCTACAATTACCGCCATAGCAATGATAATAAGAATAATTAATCCTATAGGAGATTTTTCTTTCTCTTCCTGTTCTTCCTCTTCCATCTGAAATCCACAGCTTGTACAGAATTTGTCATCGTCTTTTAACTTATTGCCACATTTAGGGCAGTACATCTCGTATCCTCCTTCTAATATAGATAAATCTCTGACCACAGTTATTACTTTTTTACAATTGAACCAGAAACTTATTTATTTCGGCTAAACTAAAATAGAAAATCCCGCAAAAATTTTCTGCTACATAACAAGCTCCTGCAAAGTAAGTATTCTCTGCAGGAGCATATTCTTAATCATTACTGCTCACTCTGTAAGCAGTAAGTAATGACTAATCCGCTTTATACCAAAGACCAATATCCGTAATTGCTGTGTCGTCCCACTTTACCTGATCAGTATATACTTCCTGAATCATAATTTTGATATCACTTATATCAGTCTCCGGATCAAGCTCAACCAGAAACTCATCCTTTCCATCAGGAAATGTAAGATTCCAGCTGTCACTTCCTGAATCAATCCGTAAAGTTTTTGGTCTGTAGTTTCCCCAGTAATAATCATCTGATAACCAATTTCCAAGCTTAAATGTCATATAAGCTATCGGATAAGACTTATCAAAAGTAAATTCCAGGTATTCACCAATGCCCGGCCCATTTGCGCCTTCCTGCCAGTCTGTCTTATCATTATCATCAAATGCTTTAATCGGCTCATTTTCAACCAGATCCTGGTCAATGACTGAAGATGCATTCATATTTATAATCGCACTGCTGTCAACTCTGGTATAAGACTTCTTTATATCCTTTAATAAATCTGAATCATTGAGCAGCTTTGCAGAAGTTATTTTTTCTGCCTCCGCTCCCGTATCCTGGTTTGCAGAATCATCAGGTGCCGGTTCTGGATGATTATCTGAATCTTCCTGGCCTTCTGCATTCGATGAGTCATCAGCTTCTTTCTGATTCTCTGTATTTGAAGCATCATCGGCTTCTTCCTGCTTCTCTAACTTTGATTCACCTTCAGAACCTTCCTTACTCTCTGAAGAACCAGATTGTTCTTTTGTCTGTACCTCACCACTACCTTTTTCAGTCTCTTTACCACCATGGACTACAAAGAAAATCGCACCTGCAATCGCCACAATAGCAATGACTTCCAAAACAACAGTAAAGATTAAAAACCCTGACTTCTTTTTCTTTTGTTCCTGTTCACCTGAGGTATTTAAATGATAGCCACAACTGCCGCAATATTCATCATTTTTGCCCACAGGTGACCCACATTTCGGACAATTCATACTTCTCACCCCTCGTTTTATTTAATAGTTAATGAGTTTCCAACATGCAAGTGTGAATATAATTCACTGCATCTGAGAATTCATCAGATGCCAGATCTGCATCTCCTCCATCCGACATCACGCAGACAACATATTGCTGTCCATCTGCCAGAATGATTCCAACCTCTGCATAAGTACCACTTCCCGGATTCGGTCGAATTCCATTCTGGTTGCAGAAAGTTCCTCCATTATACAGTGTATCTGACTGAAAAATCGCATGTCTCTGTGCATTGTCACAGATTCTCATATAATTCATAAGATAATCTCGGTTGATCACACTGAATTTGTTCATAAACAAATCATATACCATATTTGTGGCATCCTTCGCAGAAATCAGATTGTCATCTGCAGATGTACCACCCTTAACAATCTGACGGCGCATCATAACGCTGGTAAATTTATTTTCCTGGCATGTCTGCTGGATTCCCTCCAGCGTCAGGAAACTGATCAGAGAATTGGTGGCATTATTATCGCTGTACATCAGCATCTCCTGAACAAGTGTATCAATCGACATCTGCTGACCCGCCTGCGATGAAGTAAGATATCCTCTGCCGCCGCTGGCTGTATCATAGGTGTACTGAAAAGTAACTGGCGTATTCAGAGTAATTCCACTGTTTGGATCATCCATTTTCACTGCAAGCGTATACAGGATTGGAACAGAAACCATTCCAGTTGCAGGCATAGCAGTATTTTTTTCATCAGTTCCACGGGGAGCATCCTCCATACAGTCACGCATATAGAGACTCTCCTGTGCCCCGGAGCCTTTACTGCCGAATACTTCATCCTGAATATGATCCATATTAATATACGCAACCTTTGGAGTCTTGGTCGGCGTCGGAATTGGTGTTGGAGTCGATGTCGGTGTTGGCTCTTCTTCAGACTTATTTTCAGTTTCTGAGTTTTTCGTCTGATCAGAACCATCGCCTGAAGAACTGGTATCAGAAGAATCTGTTGAGTCTGTCGAATCTGCAGCAGCTGCATCGGTTCCGCCATTATATCCAGGTACGCCACCATTACTGAGTGTGCTCGGCCAGAAATCTACGTAACTTGCATTCTGCAGTGTTACATTCTTCGCTTCTGCCATCTCACTTACTGTCACAAGCTTATATCCCTGTGCAATAAGATCCGGAATCAGTCTCAGAGCGGCTTTTACGGACGGTTCATGAATATCATGCATCATGATAATCGATCCATCTGTAAGATCTCCGTTCATTACCGCATTATAATCTCCGTCTGCATCCAGAAGTTTCCAGTCTTCTGTATCCAATGACCACATAAAGAATGGTTTATTTACTGTATTATAAATATCTGTGTTTCCATCACCATACGGTGCACGTGCTACACTGGCCGCCTGGCCGCACGCCTGCACCAGAGCATCGTCCGTATCAGAAAACTGCTTGGCAACTGCATCAATGCTAATTGTCGTCAACTGTGTATGATCCCATGAATGGCTTCCGATTTCACATCCAAGTTCCAGCATACGCTTCGGTGCATCCGGATATGCGCTGACATTTTGACCAAGCATAAAGAATGTTGCATGTGCATTGTTCTCCTCCAGACAATCCAGAAGTTCATCTGTATACTGTCCAGGACCATCATCAAATGTCAACGCCAGCATCGGTCGAACCTGTGCCGTTGTCTCAGTAGGACCCGCCGTGGTCTCTTTAGAATCAGATTTTGATTTATAATAATTCACTCCAAATATTGCCAACAGAGCAATCAGAACCACGCCAAGGATTCCTGCCATGATTGGCAGCATATTATTCTTCTTTTGGGGATAATATTGCTTTCCTCTGACCTGTCCTTCCTCTCTGGCAGCACGGTTATTATGATTATTATAGTTGTTATGATTATTACGATTGTCAGGAACCAGAATCTCCTCAGATTCTGTAACCGCCCTTCCATTATACAAGCAGTCATAAAGTTCCTCCATGGACTGCCAGCGGTCATCTTTATAAACACTTAGACCCTTGCAGATAGCAAAATTCACTTCCCGCGGACAATCCGGCTGGAAATCTGTCACTTGTCTCATGTGATCCTGATAGGTACGTTCCATAGATTCCGGTGGTATCTGACCGGTAATACATCGATACATAGTTGCACATAATGCATACACATCCGTCCACGGACCCTGTTCTCCATGAGTACGGTACTGTTCTTCCGGTGCATAACCAGGCTTCAGCATAATCGACATGCTTCTGCCTCTGGCTGAACCAAAATCCCTCGCACCTCCGAAGTCAAGAATCTTAACCTCATAATTTGTGGTGATCATGATGTTATCCGGACTGATATCACGGTGGATCAGATTCATCTTATGCACCTGTCCAAGAGACCGGATCAGTGGTTTCATCATGTCAAGAGTTTCTTTTACAGAAATCCTTCCGCCTCTTTCCTTCAGGTAAGCTTTCAAAGTCTGCCCTTCCAGAAATTCCATTACAATATAAGCAGTATGATTTTCCTTAAAGAAATCCTTTACTGTGACAATCTCAGGAAGGTCAATACATTTCGCAAGAATCTTGGCCTCATTGATAAACTTCTCTCTTCCTGTCTCAAAGAATGTCTGTGCTTCTCCCGAATATGACTGAACCGTGCAGCTGTTTCCGCTTGTATCACGGACTGCGCAGCCATTTGGATAGTATTCCTTAATGGCAACACGCATCTCCAGATTCAGATCCATACCAATGTAAGTAATCCCGAATCCGCCTTCACCGATTGACTTTCCTACAAGATACTTTCCCTCAAGAATCACAAACGGCGACAGATGATGAGATGGAATGGTGTCTTCTGCCGGATCATAACCACAGTGCTCACATTTCCCTTCCGGACTGGCTTTCTCCTTCATGCAGTTTATGCATAAATTTTCAATCTTCATTTACTCCTCCGACTGCATGTCCTATTTCACTTCTTTATTTCTATATTTATCCCAGCTGAAATCCGGTCCGCAGAGTGGAATAAACATAAGACTTGTCTCTCCCAGCGTGATCACATCATGACTCTTCAGAACCTCACTGTTTAATACAACATTATCATTCAGATAAAACAGTTCATGGGATTCTCCAGGCTGTGCATAAAAAATCCCTGCACGCGGCTCAAAGATCACACATGCGTGGCGGTGTCTCGCAACTGCCAGATCTCCTCTGATCACAACATCCATATCCTCTGCACGTCCAACAAAGTTCTTACCTTCTCTAAGCTGGAAACTCTGTCCCATACATTCTCCCTGGATTCCTACCAGCCATCCAACAACCGGCTGCGTTCCCTTATTCCCGGAAATTGTATGTGAAAAAATTCCTACTGTTTTCTGATCATCACTCGGAGTATTTCCACCTGCATATGCAAAAGGCTGCTGCGGCATGGTCGGTGTAACTGCCGGCTGATCATTCGGAACTGTCATTCCTATTGTTTTCTGGTCATCATTCATTTGCTGGCAATGAGGGCATGTCTGGTATTTATCTGCATCATAAAAATGTCCGTTTTCGCATTTCTGTAAGTTCATAATCTTATCCTCCAATTTCTGTCTCTGTTTTATGTCAAGCGGATATTCTCAATCCGCTTCGCTACGTGGCTCTACACCGAATAACTGCTCCGCAGTTTATTGCTTTTCGCAATTGGAGCAGGGGACCTACTTGATTCGGTTAAATCTCATATCAAGTCAGGAGCCAAATCTCTCTTGATCCTAACTCATTTCATTACTGTAAAAGAAACTCATTACTTCCCTGTCCAAGAATAATTCGTGTTCCTCTTGAGCATTTTGTCGGTACTTCCCTGTCCAGCTGTACTGTACCATTCATCCTTGTTCCAAGGGAAGAATAATCTGTCACATAATAGCAGTTCTCAGCTGCATTAAACTGAACTGTGCAATGGCGTCTGCTGATATCTCTGTCTGGAAGTACCAGATTACTTGCATTACCGTCTCTGCCGATCGTTACCATCTCACCGTCCAGAATATTAATCTCTGCCCCCTGCATACTGCCCTTCGTGCAGACAAGTGCACCGTATGCCATTCCAATGGTCCATCCTGCCATCTGTGTCGTTTCCTCAGATTCCTGTTGTGCAGTCAGAGGTGTTTTTCCCTTGTAAGAATTTCCGGATACGCTGAAATCAGATATTACATCACTGTCATAAATATGATCATCACTATATCCCCCCTGCGCATATGCAACATTATCAATAAATTCTTCATTATATCTGCGGCAGATTGTATTCATATTCTTGAACATTAAATGGTACGCAATAAAGTATCCGGCCCCGCAAAGCAATGATCCAAACAATGACCATAAAAGAAGAGTCGTCCCATTCTCATCAATCCTCTCCCCATAATTCTCACCTGCTCTGCATATGGTATTTCCTACCTGATAAATCCAGTACCATCCATAAATTCCACAGGTGACCAGTGTAAGCAAAATCAATACGATCAGATTTGGCGATCTCCATCCGTCCGGATCTTTTGCTGAACTTACATCATTCAGATCGTTAATTAATTTCCATCTGAATATCAGATCGTAAATTCCACAGGTAACTAATGATAATAACACATATGTTAACAATGACCTGTCTTCTTTTTTTCGTTCCACTTGCTCTCTCCTCCTAATTTCCTTAGTTTTCATACGCTCTTTTATCTGCTGTCCTTTGCTACATTACGAAGCAGGAAAACACTGACAACCGTGAAAATCAGCATCATGACTGCCAGAATTCCCCATGACTGCAGGAGATGTCCTTTCGTACATTCAAAGAAATCCTCTGCAGCATGTTCCAGTGTCGGAAATTGCTCCTGCATGCGAAGCTGCATACCATTTAAATCCACAATACTTCCCAGAGACTCTACGGACCATCTGCTCACAGTAAGGTAAGAGATCCATTCTCCCGCTCCCTCTAATTTGAACAGAATTCCTGAGAACAACAGCTGTACGATCAAAATAAATGGTGCCACTGCCATCGCTTTGTCTCCTGTCTTCACAAGAGACGATATGATGAATCCCATTGCCATGGAAGCCAGTACCGTCAACCAGACTGTAAGAAATACTTCCAAATAAAAAGAATCAAAGAAGATTCCAGAATGAGATTTTCCCACAGTTATCAGGAATACAGCTGTCAGCAGAGTACTCTGGATCAGCCCAAGCAACGCCTGAATGATAAACTTCGAGAGAATGTAAACCGGAAGTTTCAGATTTGCCATATATTCTCTCTTTATGATAACACGCTCTTTGCATATTTCCTGAATTGAATTAAACAATCCCATCCAGATTGCCGAACAGCTTAGTGCAAATAACATCGATTTCGTAGATTCATAGATATCAAAGATATCATCCTCAGAAACAATATAGAGCAGGAATCCGATCAATATCGGCTGCAAGAACGTCAGGAACAATTTCGGCAGATCATTCTTGATCAGTTCCGCATATCTGAGACTTAGGTACAAAAGCTGCCGCATCCATGATGTCTTTCTCTCTTTTAACTCAGATTTTCCCACTCGCTCCGGTTCCGGCAAATTGTCAGAGCCTACACAGTGTTCATACTGCTCCTCCCAGAACTGTGGATCTTTCGCAATGATATTATAAACATTGACCAGGCTGTCTGTCTGGAAAAACATCAGTGCCTGCTGTGCTGTTCCCACGAAACACAAACGCCCGCCCGGTCCCATGAATATGATCTTATCACACATATCCAGACTCTGGGTTGTATGCGTAACCATAATGATTGTCTTGTCCTTTGTCTTTGACAGTTTACTTAGAATGGTCATTAGATTCTTCTCTGTTCCGGGATCCAGTCCTGATGTAGGTTCATCCAGGAAAAACAGCTTCGGATCTGCCAGCAATTCTACTGCAATACTTGCACGCTTCTTCTGACCACCGGACATTTTTCGGATATATGTATTCTCATGCTCTTTCAGCTCCACCATATCCAGAACTTCTTCAATCTTCGCATCAATCTCTTCTCTGGTGGTGTCTGCGGACATCTTTAATTTTGCTGTATAATAGAGCATTTTCCGTAGAGTCAGATTCTCGTAAATGATATCCTGCTGCGGCACATAACCAATGATGCTTTTGAGATGCTGGAAATTCTCTCTGAGGTTAATTCCATTGAGAAATACAGCTCCCTGCACGTCCTTGTCAAATCCGCTCATTGCATTCATCAGCGTTGTTTTGCCTGCACCGGAACCACCAATAATTGCTACAAATTCGTTGCTTTCGATCTGACAATTCACGTGATTTAAGATGACTTTCTTCTGTTTACCAACCCTCTTGTGGAGATTTCGTGTCTCAAGTGCCACGCCCTTTGCCACTGTTTTAAATAACAGAAATTTCTCCGCAAAAATCATACGGTAATCCAGAATCTGTATCTCATCCTGATTCTTCAGAACAGCCGAATCCTGTACGCCACGCCCATTTACGAGAAGACCATTGGTGCTCTTCAGATTATGTATCACACATTTCCCATCTTCTTCCTGTATAATGGCATGTTGTCTGGAAACGTTACTACTCTTTAATACCACATCATTTTTGCTGCTTCGTCCGATCGTCAGCGGGGCTTTTCCGATAGGAATTCTTTTCCACGTTTCCTCGCCCTGCTCTGTATCAAACAAAACCGTGATGGAATCATTCTCTGACCCTGCCGATATTCTCAGCAGCGCACCATCCTGAATTTCCACTCGCCTGGTAGTCTGATGTAAAAATCCTCTTAATCCGCCGGACTCCACAACCGTTCCATTTCTGCTGTTGAGATCTCTGTAATAGATTTTATTTCCTTCAAAAGTGATCTCTCCATGTCTCCCTGACACGAACCGGAAAGGAAGCTGCACAGTATTTGCACCCATTTCCCTTCCAAGGCTGATTGTCCGGGTATTCTGAACAGGAATCTCACTTTTATTTATTCTGCCCTCCGGATCAATGACAGAAATAAAAACACACTCTCTCATACCTTTTCCCCTCATCTATTTTCTATGAAAAAAGCTTAAGAATCCTTTTTCTTCTTTCTCACTTTCTCCCAGATCCTTCATGATCTGCTTCTCCGTCTGTTTCGGAACTGTAATGCCATATTCCGATAGAGACGGCAGCTTCCGTTTCATACTTTCATTCAGAATACCATAGGGTTCTTCTCCCGTCAGCATCCTGTAAAAAACGGCCGCCATACTGTATGTATCTGTTTCTTTGCTCTTGTGTAATGGTACTTTTCTGTAAGAAGCAGGTACATATCTGCTCCAGAAAACAGTATTCTTTATATCATCCACTGCATCGCCGGACCATGACGGATCCAGCAGTTTCACTTCTCCATTCTGGCACAAGATAATATTATCCGGTGTAATATTCCCATGAATAATCTCATTCTGATGAAGTACAGACACTGCTTCCTGCAGCTTCGCCATAATGTTCTCTGCCACCGACAGGCTAAGAGGGTTCTGCCTACTCAGAAGCTCACGCAGAGTCACTCCCTCTACATATTCCATCACACAGTATGCCGTATTATTTTCCCGAAAGAAAGTATACACAGGAACCAGTTGTGAAATATCCTGACGTTTATGAAGTTTCTCCATATGTGCAAGGAATGCATCCTCCAGGCGTTTCCAGAGATCCTGACTGACCTCGCTCTTCACCAGGAGCTGTCCCTGGGTTCTGCACGCCGTTTTAACAGGAAACCACTCTCTGATATAAATTTTCTGTTCCAGAAGTGCATCCCAGGCAATATAGAGAAATCCAATCCTGTCCTTTCGTACTGCATCTCCGATGATAAAACGCCGGTTCAAAATAGTTTCTTCCGGAATCTGGTCTGTATAGACGGAGGCTGCATCTCGTTTTCTTCCACAGTACGGACAGAAATCTGTCTGCTCATATTCCTCCATACATTTCATGCATTTCGGCATATCTTTTTCCTCCTGTTATCCGCAATTCTGGCTGATTTTCAGCAAAATCACTGTCGTATTATCCTGACCGTTTCTGCCCCATCTGCCTGCAGTCTTTCGTAATCTTTCTCCTGCAATGGAAATATTTCCGCCGCTTTCCGTAACTACTGCTTCAATCTGCTCCTCTGTCAGCGTCTTGTACAGTCCGTCACTGCACAACATCAGGATATCCTCATCCTGCAGCTGAAAGGGAATCTCATTCGTATCTATCAGAACGATATTTCCCAGACCAAGATAACTGGTCAGGGCCTCGCCTCTGCTGATTTCTGAATTATAGAAATCCATATCAACCTTGCCTGCCTTTAAATTCTCCCGCAGCATGTTCTTATAATTGTGGTCTTTTGTCAGGCACGTAAGATGCTTATTTCTTAAAATATATAATCTGCTGTCACCTACAGACATCCAGTGCAGAAGACCCTCACAGATTATAGCTGACACAATGGTCGTTCCTGCATCCAGCTTATGATGTTGCTCATCCGTAAGAGTACTTACCAGACGGTCCATCCTTCGGGCCTCTTCTTCCAGAAATCCGGGAATGTTCTGGATTGGCCACGCTTCTTCCAGATCTCTCAGGAAATGCTGCACGGTCTGATCACTTGCCATTTCTCCATGCTTCAGACCACCCATTCCATCACAGAGAACTGCCATAGCAGACCTGCCATCTGTAACAGCTTTGGCTGCATCCTGCTGATATTCCCTTGTTCCCTGATCTGTCATTGTATATGTTTCAATTTTCCATAGATTATCCAGTTCCATACGCTTCCCTTCTATGTATAGTTACCAGACAATTTTTGCCTGGATATTCCCTGCTGTAATTTCATCATTCGGCAAAAGCTTTCTTCTCCTGTTCAATCGGACTCCGTTAACTAATGTTCCGTTACTGCTCTCCAGATCCGTGATATAGACATCATTTCCATCTGTCTCCAGCGCAAAATGCTGTCTGGACATCTTTGGATCATCGAAGTAAATATCACAGTCATCGCTTCGTCCTGCCATAGCACTTCCATTGATCGTAATCTTCAGCTCACATTTTCCATTGATCTGATCTTTCATCAGGAAAGTAACTGTTTTCTGCGGAAGATTTACCACGGAAACATGCTGCTTCACATCCACATTGGATGCCAGGGTTGCTTTGCCATCCACATAGATTACGCCTTTGTTCTTCTTGACTTTCTTATAAGTCACCACAACTACAATAATCACGCCAGCTACTACCACTGTTGCAATTCCTGCGATCAGAATGATCCAGAACGTTGTAGATTTGCCCTTTTTCGCTCCGTCCAGATCAAAGCTGTCCAGCTTTGTGATACCGTTCTTCTCCATGGAGCAGTCTGTAATGCCGGAAAAATTAATCTGATAGTTTCCTGTATACAGTTTGTCCTTGAAAGTAAGAACCGCATAAGGCGTTTCTTTCTCTGAATAAAAAACAGAGTCTACGGCAACAGCTTCGCCGTCTCTTTCTACCTTATAATCTGCCAGGTTATCGGCATTCAGAACTTTCTCAGAGAATGTCAGTTTCAGTTCGTTATCGCTCTCTTTTTCCCACTGAACTACCTGTGGTGCTTCCGTATCCGGAATCCATCTTGTAGGGATTACCTCTTTTGTATCAGTTACCTGCTGATCCAGAAATTTCACAGTCAGGTCTTCTCTTGTGTTGCTTGCTACATTGGTATCACTGTGGAAGAATGCCACGTAACTGTCCTGGACTGTATTTCGGATCTGATTCATAAGATCCAGACAAGTTCCTGAATTAAAGATACTCAGGGTACCACCTGTATTTCGGGCAAGTTCTCCGAAACTGTTGATATATTCTTCTTTTCCAACGTCTACTGCAATGGCATACATCGGAATTCCCTTATGATTCAGTTCGCTTACTGCCTCATTGGAAGTCGCCTGTCCTGTCACACAATCTTCGCCATCTGTGATCGTAATGATTACCCGGCGTTTCTCCTCTGTCTGTGCCGCCTGATCGATCATGTCTGCGGTCTTGACCAGGGTCTGGAATAATACGGTTTCCATATCTTTATTCTGCAATCCCTGGACAACAGCTGCCGCATCCTGTGGATTCTCAGAGCCATTCAGCACTACATTTGATTCATCACCAAAAGTCAGAAGAACGCATTTATCCTTTTCACCTTTAGATGAGATAAAATTAATGATACCATCTTTGATATTTGCAAACTGACTGTCCGGAATGGACGCTGAGATATCCAAAAGAATGTAATAATCGACACCTTCATTCAGCTCGCTGAATTGTGCGGATTTATCATAGTTCAGAGCTTCCCCACCCAGATATGCTTCATAATTCTGCTCCTGCTGGTCACTGCGGTAATACACTCTTACATCCGGCATATGTAAGGAAATCTGCTCTATCTCACAGGACTGCGCATATACATTAAATGGAAGCATCAGACACATTCCTGTCAGCAGAAATCCTGTTATTTTTCCTATTCTTTTTCTTCTCTCTCCCATGTTTCTCCCTCCACGCAGAACGGAACAAATGTAAATTCACTCTCTCCAAGTGTGATCTTGTCTCTGCTCTTTATTTCTTTTGCTTTTACAAGCATCTCATGGTTGACCATTGTGATAGTTCCACACCCAGGTGAGAGGAAAAATTTGTTGGACCTGTGATCATAGACCAGCACTGCATGTCTTTCTCTTGAAATGGCAGGGTCATCTACGATACAGATGTCCATCTGGTAGCCTCTTCCGATCCAGTTGTTTCCATTATAAATGCGGTAGTCTCTTCCTTTTTCCCTTCCCTTCGTGCACACCAGCCATCCTGTCACGAAATCTTTACCTGACTGTCTGCCGAAAACGCCGATGGTTTTCTGGTCATCACCCTTGGGTGGCTCATACAGACCGACAGTCACAGACTCTGATGTTTCTGCACTATCATCCCTCTTTGGGATCATAATTGTCACCTGATCCCGCATCTGCTCTTCATACCGGTTTCTTTCGTTTTCCAGTTTCACACAATACGGGCAGGAAGTATATTTGTTGTTGTCAAAAAAATGCCCGTTTTCACACTTTACAATTGCCATGTTTCTCTTCCCCACTCAAACTTTTTTGTTGAAGAATATTCAAATTATTTTTTAATCATAGATTTTGATTACACCAGTTTACAACTTTTATAAATGAGTGCCCCTTTGCTGAATAAGCCGCTTCAGGGCTTTTACAACAGCATTTGATTTTATACTGTTTTCGATGTTTTGTACGAAAGCA
>NZ_JBQHWS010000019.1:0-40969 GCF_052063845.1 Blautia sp. HCP3S3_D9 | reverse complement strand
GCATACATCATTTTAGAACACGAAAAGGAAAATACAATGGCTTTTTCTATCCGACTAAAAATGGTTAATTCTAAGCGACTCTGGGTGGTCGATTCCGCCCGACCCTAACAATATGAAACTTTTCACTATAATTCCCCATCTAATAAGTGTAAAACAAAAACAATATAACTTCATTCGAATGAAACCCATTTACAGAAACATAACTCTAAGCAAGGAGGATCAGCATTTGATACAGTTGGTAAAACGCTCCATCGCCGGAGATGCGGACGCATTTCTGGAACTGATGGAAGAGAATTCTCTGGCAATGTACAAGGTGGCGAGGGGAATCCTGGATAATGATGAGGATGCCGCAGATGCCATGCAGGATACCATACTTACCTGCTTTGAAAAAATACATACTCTGAAAAATCCCGAGTATTTCAAAACCTGGATGATCCGCATTCTGATCAACGAGTGCAACAAGATCCACAGGCACTACAAGAACTTCAGTAGAGCCGAAGAACTCCCAGAAGTCCCGGGACAGGACATGTCCATTGCGGAATTTGAGTTCAAGGAAATGCTTGGAATGCTGGACGAATCTTACAGGATCATACTGGTTCTGTATTATGTAGAGGGATTTCGGATCGCAGACATTGCTTCTATATTAAATATGAATGAAAACACAGTAAAAACCAGGCTCGTAAGAGACCGTGTACAGCTGAAACAGGAATATGCACCAGCAGAAAATGCAGACCTGCAGGAAAAAACACAGCAGACGAAAAAAAGAAAACTGCTGAAGATAGAAGAAAAATCTGCAGGTGACAGAAATGGAATCCTGAAAACACAGGCAGGCACAACGGGAAGTATAGCAATAAGTGCAAGAAAGGGATGAAGTGAGCATGGCGAAGAAATTTGATTTTGACAGAGAAAAGAATAATAGAGATAACAATAACAGAGATAACAAGGCCATCGAGGAAATCATGCAGGCAGATTTCCCATTACCAAAACAGGCAGAAGACGCAAAGAATGCAGCATTTGCCCAAATCAGGGAAATGGCGGCAGATGCTGGAAATCATACGGAAAATATAAAAGATACAACACGAAGCTTACCAGAAAAATCAACAGAAAGTTACAGAAAGAAATCAGGAGGAACAGCAAAGTCGCACAAAAAATTCAAAACAGTATACAAAGCTGCCCTCGGTATGACCGCAGCAGCTGCAGTATTTTCAGCAGCATATATCACAAATCCGGCATTTGCAGAGAACATTCCTTTGGTCGGAAATGTATTCGAGCAAATCGGCAATTCCCTCGGATTCTCCAGAGATTTCAGTAAGTATGCGACACCTTTAGAGGATGATAACACAGCAGATAATGAGACTCAAAATGGAGCAGTGCAGAAAACATTTTCAAATAGTGATAATACTCAGACCACAGCAGTTGAGGATGGAGAGACCACTGACAGTAAATGGAGCCAGATATACAACGGTACAACATTTACAGTCTCAGAAGTATACTGCAACGATACTGCATTGTATATATCCCTCGTCATCAGCATGGAAGATAAAATCCCGAATACTCTGCTGACAGAAGACGGAACCCCATATATCCGTCTGGATAATGGCAGTGTGTGGATGAACTGCGATTTTAATGAGGGTGATATGCTGATAGATGCGCCTCTGGATGGCCAGTTGATCGATGATCATACATTTGCAGGAGTGCTCCGTATAGATAACACAGAATTCACTTATGATATTGCGGGACAGAAGAAATTTGATGCGGCATGGGAAGCATTCTGGAAAGAAAAAGGAATTAATGATCCGTATGATGCTACGAATGAAGAGATGGCTGCAGCAATTGGAATAGATGATGCAGAGAATATGACTCTGGAGGATGAAATCGCGGCAGGAGCACCGGATGAAAAAGACTATCTGAAAGAAATAAAAATTCCAGATCAGTTTACTTTGAAATTGAAATTTTCTCAGATTACAGGCCAGTTACCTGAAGAAGAGCAAACAGTACCTGATATTCCACAGGAGCTGAGAGATGAACGTGATCAGGCAGTTGCAGATGCGGGGCTAAACGAGGATGACTATGAGAATTTCACGGAAGAACAGCAGGAAACATTAAGGCTGATCGATCAGGAAATGTATAATAAATATACAAAACTTTATCCTGATGTAAATAAACATCCGAATAAATACGAAAACTGGTGGGTAGACGGAGACTGGGATTTCACAATTCCTGTTGAGAAAAATAATGCACAGACAGAAACAATAGAAATTCAGGCTGTAGACAGCGACGGTAATGGAGTTACATCTCTGACCAAGACACCATTTGAGATTACTATGAATACATGGATGAACTGAAGGGCTATTACTGGTCCGAAGACTACGAAGAAAAAGCAAAGACCAAAACATTCAAACAGCTTTTGGATGAGTGTGCCATTGCCAGTGCGGAAGTACATTTCGGCCAAAACAAATGATAAAATATCAAATGCCGGATAAGCATTTGCAGAAATGAAGATACGAAAGTCCAATAACTGAAACAGCATTTTCGCAGATAATCATGTGAAAATGCTGTTTTTCTGACTTTGATAAAAAAACGTCAATATTTTACATAAAAAACAGTAGCATCCTCAATCAGTAAATGTTACAATGTAAGCGTCTCAAAAAAAGAGTGCAGAAGGGAGCCAAATTGAAAATGGATTACGCAAAAGAATCTTTAAAAATGCATTATGACTTAAAAGGTAAAATTGAGGTTGTATCAAGAGCAAAAGTTGATTCCAAAGATGCTTTAAGCCTTGCTTACACACCAGGTGTTGCACAGCCTTGTCTGGAAATCCAGAAGGATGTAAATAAGAGTTATGAATTAACAAGACGCTGGAACACTGTTGCTGTTGTTACAGACGGAACAGCAGTACTTGGACTTGGAGATATCGGACCGGAAGCAGGTATGCCTTTTATGGAAGGAAAATGTGTGCTCTTTAAAGAATTTGGTGGCGTAGATGCCATTCCGCTTTGCGTTCGAAGCAAAGACGTTGATGAGATCGTTAAGACAGTAAGCCTTCTGGCAGGATCATTCGGTGGAATTAACCTTGAGGATATTTCCGCACCAAGATGCTTTGAGATCGAAAAGAAACTGAAAGAGTGCTGCGATATTCCGATCTTCCATGATGACCAGCACGGAACAGCAGTTATCACACTTGCAGGTGTGATCAACGCTTTGAAACTGGTTGGCAAGAAACTTGATGAAGTTAAGATCGTTACTTCTGGAGCAGGTGCAGCAGGTATCGCTATCATCAAACTGTTAATGTCCATGGGACTTAAGAACGTAATCATGACAGACAGAAAAGGTGCGATCTACGAAGGCAGAGAAGGATTAAACCCGATCAAAGAAGAAATGGCCAAGATCACAAACTTCAACAAAGAGAAAGGTACTCTTGCAGAAGTGATCAAAGGCGCAGACATCTTCATCGGTGTATCCGCACCTGGAACACTGACACAGGATATGGTCCGCACAATGGCAAAAGACCCGATCATCTTTGCATGTGCTAACCCGACACCTGAGATTTTCCCAGACGAAGCAAAAGCAGCAGGCGCAGCAGTTGTTTCTACAGGTCGTTCCGACTATCCGAACCAGGTAAATAACGTACTTTGCTTCCCGGGACTCTTCCGTGGTGTACTGGATGCAAGAGCATCAGATGTTAACGATGAAATGAAAGTTGCAGCAGCATATGCCATCGCAGGTTTGGTAAGTGATGAAGAATTAAGCGCAGAATACATTCTTCCGGCAGCATTTGACCCACGTGTAAAAGACGCTGTAGCGAAAGCTGTAGCAGAAGCTGCAAGAAAATCTGGCGTAGCAAGAATCTGATCAGATAAATAACAGGATCAGGATGAAGGGAAGCCTGAGAGTAAGATCATAAATATTATAAGGTCCTCTGTTTCGTGTAGCAGTGATCTACAATGCAGTACGTCCGGTACTGATCAAGAGTCATCTGTTTACAGTCACAAATAAGAAAAACAGCCAGGCAGCATAAGATTAATTGAATAGAAAATAAATCAGACAACATAGAACAGCATTTCGGGCATAGAACCTGAAATGCTGTTTTTTATAGTTTATTGATAGCTGTTACGTATCTGCGTAGGAGTGTCTCCGAAATGCTCCTGAAACATTCTCCGAAAGAGCTTATAATTGGTAAATCCATGGCGTTCCAGGATCACATGAACCGGATCTGTCGTAGAAATCAGATCCCTGTAAATAAAAGAAAGCCGATATTCGTTCTGATATTCCAGAAATGTAACGCCCATGCGTTTCTTAAAAAAGCGGCAGAAATATCCGGTCTGCAGATAAGCAACCTCCGAAATTTCCGCCAGGGAAATTGACCGTTTATAATTATCTGCAATGTATTTCAGGACAAGATTCAATCTGTCCAGATCTTTTTTCTTCTGACTCAGATCGCTTTGGAACATTTTTACACTGAAATTATGGTAAAGCTGAAAAAGCAGCTCAAAAAGCAGGCTGTTAAACCGCATGATAAATCCATCCGGACGGATATCGTCGATGATCTGCATCTGCTCCAGGACAGTACAGAGCATGGCTGTTTTAGTTTTTCGCACCGGATCTGTAACTGTATGATCCAGCATAAAAAGAAGCTGCTGAATATTTGGAATATATTTTTCCATAAAATCAACAGGAATCTGCAGAACAATCGCTTTATTTGGACTTGTACATTTGGTAGAATGCAGAATGTTGGCATTGATCAGAGTACAGCCACCGGGATAGATCGTGAAATTTTGGGATTCCACAGTGATATCCAGAGAACCTTCCTGTATGTAAATAATCTCCACAGCCCGGTGCCAGTGGGGCGGAATATAACTGCCCTGGTCAATGGAGGTATAAAAACGTACATTTGTAATATCTGACACATCTATAATCTCATAAGAATTTTCTTTTTTTTCCATAATTTCAATTCACTTTCTCAAAAATCTCCGATGAAAATTATCTGGTAATTATCATATCATATTTTTGTCGAATGCGGATGATTTTATCTGTTTAACTTGACATGAGCAATCAGGAATGTAAGCAATAAAAGAGAATATCGACCTATATATTTGTTCTTATCATGCCTGACATCTGTTTGGAGTTTATGGTAATATGAATTCATCAAAGAAAATACAGCAAAATGAAACAGATAAGAATAGAAGAAATAACAGGAGGAAAAGAATATGATCCAGAACCCGATACTTCCAGGCTTCAACCCTGATCCATGCATCTGCAGAAAAGGGGATGACTATTACCTTGCAGTTTCCACTTTTGAATGGTTCCCGGGAATCCCGGTTTATCATTCCAGAGACTTAAAGAACTGGGAATTATATATACATGTACTTACAGACGATGAGAAAGTAGATCTCAAGAAACTTCCAAGTGCAAAAGGAATCTGGGCACCATGCCTGACTTACTGCGAGCAGGAAGATATGTTCTATGTTGTTTACGGAGTCATGAATTCCATGAACGCCAGATACTTCGACGTAGACAACTTTATGATCTGCGCGAAAGATATTAAAGGACCATGGAGCGAACCTGTATATCTGCATTCTTCCGGCTTTGATGCATCTATGTTCCATGATACAAACGGAAAGAAATACATTGTATCTCTGGAATGGGAGACAAGAGAAGGATATGAGAAACCAGGTGCAATCTGCATGGTAGAATATGATCCTGCAAAGAAAGAAATCGTAGGTTACCCGAAACGAATCTGGAGAGGCGGCACAGACAGAGGATGCATCGAAGCACCGCATCTGACTAAACGTGGCGAGTACTATTACATTATGTGTGCTGAGGGCGGTACAGGATACAACCACTGTGTTACAATGGGCCGTTCCAAAAACGTCTGGGGACCATATGAAAAAGATCCTAAGAATCCGATTGTTACCAGTGTACCTGGTGAATCCTATGAAAGACAGGACCCGGATCATCTGAAACCGAAATATTATAATCCGGAATCCATTTTACAGAAATCCGGACATGGAAGTTATGTAGAACTGCCTACAGGTGAGGTATATCTGGTTCACCTCTGCTCCAGGCCGTTTGTACCGGAACTTCGCTGTACACTGGGACGTGAAACTGCTATCCAGAAGATGATGTGGACAGAAGATAACTGGCTGCGCATGGCAGACGGGACCAACATGGCAAAATTGGAAGTGCCGGAAAGTTCTCTTCCAGAATATCCGGTAGAAAAAACTCCTGATTTTGACGATTTTAACGGAGACGAACTTGGAAACTTCTATTATGCTCCAAGAATCATGCCGCAGAGATTTGCAGATGTAAAAGCCCGAAAAGGTTATGTAAGACTTCGCGGGCAGGAATCCCGTACATCTCTGAATAAAGTAAGTATCCTTGCCCGTAAGCTTACCAGCGTTTATGCAAGAATCACCACAAAGATGGAATTTGTACCTGAAGTTCATCAGCACAGCGCAGGTCTGATTCTGTACTACGACAATATGAACTACATCAATCTCCGCAAATATTACAGTGAGACTCTTGGACAGAGTGCTCTGTCAATTATTCATCTGGAGAACGGTGAAAAAACAGAATTTCTCAACACCAGAATTCCGGTAGAAGACAAACCGATCTACCTGAGACTCTATATCGAAGGACGTAAATCCTGGTTTGAGTGGAGCTATAACGGCGAAAACTATGAGAAGATCGGTCGAATTTTCGATACAACAAGATTCTCCGATGAATACTGTAAATACGGTGAATTCACCGGAACTATGGTAGGGATCACATGTGCAGACCGTGTACTTCATAAAAAATGTGCAGACTTCGATTTCTTCGAATACAAAGCAGACGAGAGTCGTCAGGTTGAGTAATTTAGCCAACATAAAAAATAAAAACAGATGATAAGAGAAAGATCATACTTCAGCGTTGAGGTATGGTCTTTCTTTGGATAAAAGTCAAAATAATATAAAAATTAGTCAAAATTTCAGTGGAGATCCCTGAATAATTGAGATATAATTAAATTGCTAAAAGAAAATTGCTACAAAATATCATATTTTTTGCTTATATCAGAATTTTTTGCTGTATGACCAATTGCGCAGGCATACAAGAAAAACTAAGATTTAAGGGAGGATTTTTACAATGGGAATGCCATCATGGTTAGAAAACATCGTATTTTATGAAATTTACCCACAGACTTTTCTGGATACAGACGGAGACGGAATCGGAAATATCCAGGGAATCATCCGTAAACTGGATTACATCAAGAATTTAGGATGTGACGGAATCTGGTTAAATCCGTGTTTTGAATCACCATTCTATGATGCAGGATATGATGTTGCTGACTATAAGAAAGTAGCACCACGTTACGGAACAAACGAAGATTTAAAAGAACTCTTCCAGAAAGCTCATGAAAAAGGAATGAAAGTCCTGCTTGACCTTGTACCGGGACATACTTCCACAGATCATGAGTGGTTCAAAGAGTCCTGCAAAGCTGAGAAAAATGAATACACAGACCGTTATGTATGGACAAATGATGTATGGGATGATTTCCAGGATGTAGGAAGCATTCGTGGAAGCATCCGTGGCTTTTCCGAAAGAAACGGCTGCTGTGCAGTAAACTTCTTTTCTGTACAGCCGGCTCTGAACTTCGGTTTTGCAAGATGTGACAAGGACTGGCAGCAGCCGATGGATGCACCTGGACCAATGGCAACCAGAGAAGCAATGAAAGATGTTATGCGTTTCTGGATGTCTATGGGATGTGATGGTTTCCGTGTAGATATGGCAGGATCTCTGGTAAAGAACGATGATGACCAGGAAGGAACTATCGCATTATGGCAGGACTTCCGTAAATTTATGGATGAAGAATTCCCGGAATGTGCACTTCTTTCTGAGTGGGGCGAGCCGGGCCGCTCATTAAGAGGCGGATTCCATATGGATTTCCTTCTTCACTTCGGACCATCTCATTATCTTGACCTGTTCCGTGTAGAAGAGCCATATTTCTCCAGAAGGGGAAAAGGAGATATCTCTGAATTTGTTAAAACTTATGAAGAAAACTATGCGGCAACAAACAGAGAGGGTCTGATCTGTATCCCATCCGGAAACCACGATATGATCCGTATCAAGGAAACTCTGGATGATGAAGAGATTAAGATTGCATTTGCATTCCTGTTATCCGTACCTGGAGCTCCATTCATTTACTATGGCGATGAAATCGGTATGAAATATCTCTCAGGCATCAAATCCGTAGAAGGCGGTTTCCACCGTACAGGTTCAAGAAGCCCGATGCAGTGGGATCACAGTGCTAACGCAGGATTCTCAAGCTGTAAACCGGAAGAACTTTACATTCAGATCGATCCTGATGAAGACCGTCCGACCGCAGAGGACGCACTTGCAGGAAAGAATAGCCTGTATGATGAAGTGAAGAAACTGATCGCAGTGAGAAAAGAACATCAGGCATTACAGAATACAGCACCGATGGAATTTGTATATGTAAAAGAATCTGCATACCCGCTGGTATACAAGAGAACCGGAAAAGACGAGACAATCTATATCGTACTCAACCCATCCGGACAGGACGTAGAATGCGACGCACAGATTCCGCAGCATGCGCAGTCAGTCTATTCCAATAATGGAGAAGCTGCTTATGCAGATGGTAAATGGAAAGTACCGGCAGCATCCGCTACATTTTTAAAAGTAGAAAATTAAAAAAAACCGGCAAAAGAGGAAGCAAGACTTCCGGCTTTTGCCGGTTTTATTATGTTATAAGATATTACTCCGTAATGTTCTGAACAGGAGCCTTTTATCTGTCTGGTGAAAGGAAAGAATTGCAAGTTATAGGACGCAACCCAAAGAGTATGTACTTTTTTGACCTCAAAGTAGCACTTTTTTGGACATAGTGTAATAAGATAGAAAAAAGAAATTGTGCATATTTAACAAATGATGAAAAAGAAAGATAAAAAAATTCAAACTTATGCGAAAAAGGACTTGCTATTTCATGAACAAAGTGTTATGATACAACTATCGAAAAACCTTATGCGCAAAAGGTAAAAAGAAACAGTTAAAAAAATGACGAGGTGACGAAAATGAAGAAAAAAGTATTTGCAACACTTTTAGCAGTATCTATGATCGCATCAATGGTTCCGGCAGCAGTATCCGTACAGGCAGCAGACGGTGACAGTATTCGTCTTGTAAACGGTAAGATCGAAGTTGACGCTCAGCTGAAGAAATTAGCTGAAATGTATGAGAAAGAAACAGGAACTAAAGTAGAAATCGAATCCATGGGCGGTGGAATCGATATCCAGGGTACTCTGAAAGGATACTATCAGTCAGATAACATGCCTGACATCTTCGTAAACGGCGGCGCTACAGACTTTGCTAACTGGACAGACCTTTTAGTAGATATGAGCGATCAGGAATGGGCTTCTGACACAGATGCAGCTTATGTTGATGAGAGTCAGGGTACAATCGGTTTCCCATATACAACAGAAGCAGTTGGTCTTGCTTATAACAAAGATATTCTTGACAAAGCAGGAATCGATCCTTCCACATTAACAGGTCCTGATGCAATCAAAGAAGCATTTGAGACAATCGATTCCAAGAAAGATGAACTTGGACTTACAGCAGTTGTAGGTTATGCGGCAGAACCAGTTAACCTTTACTGGTCAACAGGTAACCACTTATTTGCAAACTATATTGATGCAGGTCTTGACAGAGATGATACAACATACATTGACATGCTCAATGACGGCGGTAAGGTTGATGAAGATCGTTTAACAGACTTTGCTAACTTTGTAGGCCTTCTGAATCAGTATTCAGATCCTGCACTCCTTGTATCCGGTACATATGATCAGCAGATTCTTAACTTCTCATCCGGTAAATATGCATTCGTTACTCAGGGCTCCTGGATCGGTGCAACTATGACAGGTGATGATGCTGATGCTTATAAAGAAGCAGGTAACTTTGAAGTTGGTATGATTCCATACGCATTTGAAGATGGAATTGATACAATCCTTACAAACTCTCCATCCTGGTGGTCAGTATATAAAGATGGTAATGTAGAAGCATCAGAAGCATTCCTTCAGTGGCTGACAACAGACGAGGCTCAGGAAGTTCTTGTTAAAGAAGCTGGTTTCGTAAGCCCGTTCAAGTCCTGCACAATCGTTGGTGATGACCCATTTGCTCAGACAATCACTGATTATGTATCTTCCGGAAAGACATCTGCTTGGCATTGGCTTGGTATGAAAGAAGGTCTTGCACAGAACTATACAGGTCAGGTATTTGCTGATTATGCAGCAGGAAGCCTTGATGAAGCCGGATTCGTTAAGACACTGGAACAGGTTATCCAGAGTGCATACGCAAACTAATAATTGAAACTTAACGGGCGGCGCTTATGTTGCCGCCCACTTTTATTTGCGCTGCATACCTGAGTAAAGGTCCGGCAGACCTTTACCCAGGTACGCAAAAAAGTCTAAGACGCATTGATTTTTGCTTTGAAATAAGAAATAGGAAGGATGAAGGCAAAATGAATACAAACAGTGCTAGTAAAAAAGCAATTTCCATGGTATGCCTGATCGCCGGTATTATTTTACTGGCAGTAGCATTGATCCAGGATATTTCCGGAAGCGGAGCTGGCTGGAGAGGTCCGGCGCTGATCATTGGTGCAATCGGCATTTTACTGGGAATGTATTTATTCCCGACATTAAAACATCACAGAAGCATCGTTAACTTTATATTTGTATTTCCATTGTTATTTACATTTGTAGTAACAGTTATTATTCCATTATGCCTTGGTGTGTTTTATTCCTTTACAGACTGGAATGGAATCAAGATGACAGGATTTGTAGGATTTACAAACTATAAGGCAATGTTCAATGAACCAAGTTTTCTCTGGTCACTGATCATCACAATTCTGTTTGTAGTTCTGAACATGGTTCTGGTAAATGTAGTAGCGTTTATGCTGGCCTTACTCTGTACCTCTAAGGTTAAGGGACTCTCATTCTTCAGAGCTTCCTATTTCCTGCCAAACCTGATCGGCGGTATCGTACTTGGTTATGTATGGCAGTTCGTATTTAATAACGTACTGATCAAGATGACAAATAATATTTCACTTCTGTCAAAGACAAACACAGCTATGATGGCTATCATCGTTGTTTATATCTGGCAGTATGCAGGTTATATCATGCTGATCTATGTAACAGGTCTGACACAGGTACCTAAAGATGTACTGGAAGCATCTCAGATCGATGGCGCAAATGCAGTTACAACATTATTTAAGATCAAGATTCCGATGATCGCAGCTACAATTACAATCTGTACATTCCTTACCTTAACATCAGCATTCAAACAGTTCGATGTTAACATGGCTTTGACAAATGGTACAGGTTCTGTTGCAAGTTTCTTCGGAAACTATCTGACAAACGGTACTCAGATGCTGGCTCTGAATATTTATAATACAGCAATCTCCAAGAACAATTATGCACTTGGTCAGGCGAAAGCTATTCTGTTCTTCATTATTCTGGCTGCTGTATCTATTATTCAGGTTAGAATTTCCAATAAGAAGGAGGTTGAAATGTAATGGTTACGAAGAAAACTCCAAAGGTAGTGCTTACAGCTGTTGCGATTGTTATCGCAGCGTACATATTATCTCCTTTCTATCTGGTACTTATTAATACATTTAAGAATGCAAACGGTATTGTTGCAAATCCTGTAAGCTTTGCAGGTGCAAGCTTTGCACAGTTTAAGACTAATATTTCAAACGTTGTCAACAACTCCAACTTCAGTTTCTGGAGTGCATTCGGAACATCTGCGATCATTACAGTTGTTTCCCTTGTATTACTTGCTTTATTCGGCGGTATGGCTGCATGGGTTATCTGCCGTAACAAGACAAAATGGTCTACCGTTATTTACATGACATTTATCGCATCCATGACAATTCCTTTCCAGGTAGTTATGCTTCCTCTGGTTTCTACATTCCGTGATGTAGGTAAATTCCTTGGAATCAACATGCTTCAGTCTATTCCTGGTATTGTATTTGCATACTGTGGATTCGGTGGTGCTATGACAGTATTTATCTTAACTGGTTTTATTAAAGGTATTCCATATGAACTGGAAGAAGCTGCAGCGATTGACGGATGTTCTCCTGAGGGAACTTTCTTCCGCATTATCCTTCCGCTTCTGAAACCGGTTATTGTTACTGTTACTATTCTGAATGGTATGTGGATCTGGAACGATTACCTTCTTCCTTCTCTGATGTTAGGACAGAATGGTAAGGTTAAGACTCTTCCGGTTGCTGTACAGGCGTTTGTTGGTTCTTATGTTAAGCAGTGGGATCTGATCCTTACTGCAGCACTCCTGGCAATGATTCCGATGATCATCGTATTCCTGCTTGCTCAGAAGCAGATTATGAATGGTATGGTTGAGGGTGCTATTAAATAGGCTTGCAAATACTTTTTGAAAAGCTGTCGTTTTCCTCATTTATTGGGGACGACAGCTTTTTTATGGTTTCAAAGGGGACGCGAAGAAAAATAAATGTTTTTAACCACGGCTGCGGGGGCAGGAACTCTAAGCCTTTGGAAATTTTCTAAAACCATGCCAGAAAAATTCAAACTCGCTTCGCTCAGACAGTGAATTTTTCTGACATAACGCAAATTCCCAAATACTAAGAGTTGCTACACCCCCCCCTGTAGATGTGGTTAAAAACATTTATTTTTTTCGCTGTGAACTGGCTGGTACTGTGAATGATAGTGCGGAAGTGTGTTATCGGATGTGGAGTGGAGAAAAAACGGAATAGAAAATGGTAGTATGAATTTATTGATATGGGGTTGAAATGTTGGGGCTTTTATAGTAATGTAAGTGATACAACGCTTAAGGCGAGGGCTGTCTCAGAACAGTCTATTTTTGTGAAGAAGGATGAGGAAAAGTTTTATGGAGAGGACGAAAGAAAGGTCATCGTTTCGTAAGAAGTTTATCGGTGACAGGAAGTTTTATATGATGGTTCTGGCTGTGGCTGTTCCGATTATGATCCAGAATGGAATCACGAATTTCGTGAGTCTGCTGGATAATATTATGATCGGACGGATCGGGACGGAGCAGATGTCCGGGGCTTCGATCGTGAATCAGTTGATTTTTGTTTATAATCTGTGCATTTTCGGTGGTGTATCCGGTGCGGGGATTTTTACGGCGCAGTATTTTGGACAGAAGGACCATGAAGGTGTACGCCAGACTTTCAGGTATAAGTTCTGGATGGCTGTAATTTTGACGATTGGTACGATTATTTTGTTCCTGACTGCAGGAGAGAATCTGATCAATATGTATCTGCAGGGAGAGGGAACTGCTCAGCAGGTTGCGGATACATTGAATTATGGAAAGCAGTATCTGACCATTATGTTATTTGGCCTGCCGCCGTTTATGATGGTGCAGATTTATTCCAGTACGCTGAGAGAGTGTGGAGAAACTGTGCTTCCTATGAAAGCAGGAGTTGTAGCGATTTGTGTGAATCTTTTGTTTAACTATCTGCTGATTTATGGAGTATTCTTTTTCCCGAGACTGGGAGTAAGAGGTGCGGCTGTGGCAACAGTGCTTTCTCGTTATGTGGAGGCGGCGATTGTAATCAGTTGGACGCACAGACACACGGAGAAGAATGCGTTTGCAAAGGGGCTGTACAGTACGCTTAAAGTTCCGGCGAATCTGACGAAGAAGATTCTGGTCAAGGGGACACCGCTGTTGTTTAATGAGACGTTGTGGGCTTCTGCCATGGCGATGCTGACACAGTGTTATTCTGTGCGTGGACTGAATGTGGTTGCTTCGCTGAATATTTCCAATACGATCAATAATGTGTTTAATATCGTATTTATTGCACTGGGAGATTCTGTTGCGATCATTGTGGGGCAGCTTCTGGGAGCTGGTGATATGAAGAAAGCGCGGGATACAGATAATAAAATGATAGCGTTTTCTGTGATGTGCTGTACCTGTGTGGCAATTGTGATGTTTGTTATGGCTCCGCTGTTTCCGATGCTTTATAATACCAATGATGAGGCGAGAGAGCTGGCGAAGTATCTGATTATGATTACTGCGTTTTTTATGCCGCAGAATGCGTTTCTGCATGCGACTTACTTTACTCTGCGTTCCGGTGGAAAGACGATTATTACATTCCTGTTTGACAGTGTATTTATCTGGTGTGTCAGTGTGCCGATCGCGTTTGTGTTGAGCCGCTTTACAGAAATTCATGTGCTGGCGATTTATGCTTGTGTACAGCTGGCAGATCTGATTAAATGTGTGATTGGATTTGTGCTGGTTAAGAAAGGGGTATGGCTGCAGAATATTGTGTCATAAGTATCGTGCTCCAAAGTTTTCAGGAGTGTTTTTATGATTGGCACCGTGAATGAAATGATAATAATTCTCAATAACATTTGGCTTGACTAACCGATATACTATAGTGTATCATCTATAAAAGTCAGAGGAATACAGCTTACAGAGCTGTTTATTCAATTGATTTTGTGGATTTATTTCTATAATTTATATAGTGAATGAAATACAGCAATTTTTATTCTCTTTGCACTGCATTACATTCAATAACAGAATGCGAGATCAACAGTACAAACTGAGCAGGCGATGCCCGAGAGTATCAGATATCGAGGGCGTGGGGCCGGGCCGCGTAAGTGGCAGCAGATATGAACTTTTCAGACATATCTGTGGGACAGTGTATGTTCCGCAGGTGTGTCTTTTTGTTTATCTGGAAACAGATGTCCGGAAGAAATTTATCTGGTACAGATGTGATCCCGAAGTACAAAAAGACCCCGGGAAGACCGCACTTTGATAAGACATGATCTTAAGAAAGAAATTTTTTATGATCATGACGCAATGTATGTGACATAAGAAGAACCTGTAAACTCAAAGATAAGTAAGAAAAGAGCAGGTAATAAAAAGACCTGAGAGTACTTATGTTTGAAGCAAATTTAAGGAGGTCCTGGTTATGGAACAGACAAGACAATTAAATATGACAGCAATGTCAGCACAGACAGAAAGCAACACGACAACTAAGAAAGAGGAGCCTGCATGGGAACACAAGGTGGCAATGAAAGTGTCCGGTGTGAGCATTGCAGTGAATCTTTTACTTTCATTATTCAAATTACTGGCAGGAATCCTGGCTCATTCAGGTGCCATGATTTCAGATGCGATTCATTCTGCATCTGATGTGGGAAGTACTTTCGTAGTAATCGTCGGTGTGAATTTATCCAGTAAGAAATCTGATAAAGAGCACCAGTATGGACATGAAAGAATGGAATGTGTATCCTCCATTATCCTGTCCGGACTGCTTCTGGCAACTGGTATCGGAATCGGTATGAGTGGAATTGAGAACATTATCAAGAGTACATCCGGCGAGAGTATTGCAATTCCGGGAACACTGGCGCTGATTGCAGCAGTTGTTTCTGTTGTGGCAAAAGAGTGGATGTTTTGGTATACAAGAGGAGCAGCGAAGAAGATCAATTCCGGCGCATTAATGGCTGACGCATGGCATCACCGTTCAGATGCAATGTCTTCTGTAGGTGCATTTGTTGGTATCCTTGGCGCAAGACTTGGTTTCCCAATCCTGGATCCACTTGCCAGCGTAGCAATTTGTGTTCTGATTGTGAAAGCATCTGTAGAGATTTTCAAAGATGCAGTAGATAAGATGGTAGATCACTCCTGTGATGAAGAAACAGAGGAGCGCATGAAAAATGTAATCTCCGAAGTAAAAGGAGTGAAAGGAATCGATCTTTTACAGACACGACTTTTCGGATCCAAGATGTATGTGGATATTGAGATTTCAGCAGAGGGAGATATTTCCCTGACTGAAGCACATGAGATCGCGGAGGATGTGCATCATACAGTTGAGAATAGTTTCAGAGATGTGAAACATTGTATGGTACATGTAAATCCGGTGAATGAATAACTATTATAAAAAATAAAGTTTATTTTTTGGCACAGACGCAGTTATTTTGCGTCTGTGTTTTTGTGTTGGTAATAAAAAACAGCAACCTGTGTTCTGTCTCTGAGCTGCAGCTTATCCAGAATAGAACTAAGATAATTTCGCACAGTTCCTTCGCTAAGGAAGAGCTCAGAGGCAATTTCCTTATTGCTGTATCCCTTGGCAATCAGTTCGATGATCTCCAATTCTCTTTCATTAATATCATAAGCACTGTAATCAAACACAGCCGAAGCCTGCAGCAGCTTCGGAATACGGGACACAATCTCAGTACCGAACACTGTCTGTCCGTAAAAAACTGCACGCAGAGCTGGCAGAATATTTATATAATCCTGCTTAAGCAGATAGCCTTTGGCTCCCAGGCGGAGTGCTTTTATAATGTATTCGTCATCCGAGAATGTAGTAAGCAGCAGGATTTTTGCATGGGGAAATTCCTGCAGGATAATAGTGGAGGCCTCTAGTCCTGACATATTTTTCATGCGAATATCCATAAGCAGGATATCAGGTTGATATTTGCGGTAAAGCTCACAGGCTTCCTTACCGTCGGAACCTGTGGCAAGAACTTTTACATCTTCATTGATTTCCAGAATTGTCTTTAAGGCGCCAGCAACAAGACTGTCGTCGTCTACGATTATAATATTCATAAAAACCTCGTATTGTATTTTTATTTATGAGTAAACGTTTCATTGTAAATTTTCGCTTGCTTAAAAGAGCCTGTATCGTTAAGAAAAATAGAATATATGAAAGATAAGGAAAGATTATTTGACAGAATCTGTCTTAGGTATCGTAATAAAGATACGAAAACCATTTTCTGTGCGAATCTGTATTGTCCCGTTTAAAGAACTGACACGTTCTTTCATGTTCAGAAGTCCAATCCCCGAATCGGATAGATCATAGTGGATATCTGTCCCGTTATCTTCAATACAAAGTTGATACAGCGCCGGATGCTCCCTGATGAGAATTTGAACAGAGTCTGCATTGCTGTGCTTCATAATATTTGCCAGCGCTTCTTTCACAATACTGATAAAGCAGTATTTCACATTCTTTGGTACCTGACCGGAGATATCATAAGTAAGAACTACCGGGCAGAAGGAAAAATCCTGAACCAGGCTTTGAATGGCATGTTTCAGATTGATAGCTTCATCATGCAGATCATGTACACTGGAACGGATACTGTTCATTGCAGAATTTAGCGAAGTTTCCAGATTGTCCAGCAGAGGGGCAGTTCCGGCATCTTTATTGATTGCTTTGACAGCACCAGTAAGCAAAATCGAACGGGAAAGTACATGTCCTACATTATCATGGATTTCTCTTGCAATACGGTTGCGTTCCTTCAGGGTTGCATTGTAGATTTCATAGTTCTGTTTTTCCTGAAGTGCGTGATTCTTTTCTGCGAGCAGGAGCGTTCGTTCTTCACTGTCATCTCTGCTGTGGAGAAAATCCAGCTCCAGTTTCTCATAGTTTGCTGTATTCCGTTCCAGAAGAATTGCCAGTAAAGCACCGAAAACTCCGGCATATATAGTGAAAGCTGGAAATGTCTGTGGATCAGAACAAAAGGCTGCAAATATGTAAGAATAAATTCCGGTGGCCCATAGCAGAAACGGCCACAGATATTGATGCAAAATCACGTAAATGAAAATCGGATAAAATAAAAGAAGTTCTGTCAGTTGCAAAGTTATCAGTCCGTAAATAAGAAACAGAATACTGATTAGAATACGATTTTCAAATACATAACAGCAGCACATCAGGATCATTGTACACAGCAGTGCAAAGATAAAATCGCTGCCAGGTTCAATGAAAAAGAGAGCCAGAAAACTGTATAAAGTTAATATTCCGATATCCTGAAAATAGCGCATGATCTCTACTCCTGTTTTACACAATGAATATAAAATGTATCTTGGATAATCAGTAAATGTTCAGTACCTTCATAGTTATGATAATCATACTATAACCACAATGGAAAATAAATACATATGGCAAAAGATGTGACATTTGTCATGGTGAGAGGATGACAATCTGCACTTGGAGAGAACAGGAAATATGCTTATAATGGAAGCATCAGAGGAGTTATACCGCTGAAATGCTCAGAATATCGGGGAGGTAAAATATGTCACAGAATATTGTTCATATAGAGAATCTGGTAAAGAGATATGGAGATTTGGTAGCACTGAATCATCTGAATCTGGATATCAAAGAGGGAGAAGTTTTTGGTCTGCTAGGTCCGAACGGATCGGGTAAGACTACCGCGATCAATTGCATGTTATCGTTATTGAAATATGATAAGGGAACCATTGAAATCTTCGGAGAGCCGATGAGCCCGGATAATTATCAGGTAAAGAAACAGATTGGGATTGTGCTTCAGAATGTTGCAGTTTTTGAGGAACTGACCGTGCAGGAGAATATTGATTATTTCTGCGGTCTGTACATAAGTGAAAAGAAAAAGAGAAAACAGCTTGTTGAGGAGGCGATTCAGTTCGTAGGTCTGGAAGATTATCGAAAAATGTGTCCAAAGAAGCTGTCTGGAGGTCTTTTGCGGCGTCTGAATATTGCATGCGGAATTGCTCATAAGCCTCGCCTGATCATTCTGGATGAACCGACTGTAGCGGTAGATCCGCAGAGCAGAAATAAAATCCTGGAAGGAATTCAGGAACTGAATCGGCAGGGCTCTACGATCATTTATACTTCACATTATATGGAAGAGGTAGAGCAGATCTGCACCAGAATTGCGATTATGGATCATGGCAGAACTATTGCCTCCGGAACAAAAGAAGAACTGAAACAGATGATCAAAACAGGGGAAACGATCACAATAGAATCGGTGCTTTTGGATGAAAAGAATCTCAGAGAAATTCAGGCTCTGGATCATGTGTTTGATGTACATTATGAGAGCCAGATCCTTACGGTTCGATGTACAGGAGCAAAGCATAATCTGATCCGTATCCTGAATTATCTGCAGAGCCAGGACCTTGCATTTGGAAGAGTATTCTCGGAACTGCCGACTCTGAATGATGTATTTCTGGAAATTACAGGAAAACAGCTGAGGGATTAAGGGGGAAGGAACAGATGCTTCATTTAGTAATCTATAATGTGAAAGTAAAGCTGAGAAATTTTGGCACAACTTTCTGGCCACTGGCATTTCCACTGATCCTTGGAACGTTATTCTTCTTTGCTTTTGGGAATATCAATGATGCAGATTTTGAGACTGTGCCAGTAGCAGTAGTAAAAGAAGAACACGCAGATCAGGTATTTCTGGCATTCCTGGATCAGATTAAAAATGGCGAAGACCAGCTTCTGGCACCAGAGGAGATGACAGAAGAACAGGCGAAAGAAAAACTGGAAGATAAAAAAGTATCGGGCATCTATTATGTAGGATCAGAGCCAACACTGACAGTAGCAGCGAGTGGAATCGAAGAGAGTATTCTGCAGTCCGTACTTCAGAGTTATGAGAATACCAGAAGTACGGTTCAAAACATAATGAAAACGCATCCGGAAGGAATTATCGAAGGATTGAAAGCTATGATGAAACAGCAGGACGGGGTACAGGAACTCTCCTTAGGCGGCAGAACGATTGACGGAAATGTACAATTCTTCTATGCATTGATCGCTATGGGATGTCTGTATGGATGCTTTATAGGATTTGGTGCAGCAATCAGTCTACAGGCAAATCTGACAGCATTGGCTGCTCGCAGATGTGTAACACCGACACACAAATTAAAGCTGATCCTTTCTGAGCAGATTTCCTCATTTCTGCTGGGCTATGTGGATGTAATAATTCTGCTTCTGTATCTGAGATATGGACTGAAACTGGATTTTCAGGGACAGATGGGACGAATGCTGCTGATCTGTTTCCTGGGATCGCTGATCGGAGTTTCCATGGGAATCTTTGTGGGAAGTTTTGGAAAGATGAAAGAAGGAGCGAAGATCGGGATTATCCTGGGAATCTCTATGATCTGCAGTTTTCTGGCAGGACTGATGAACAACACCATGAAAGATATGGTGGAGAAACACGCACCTTTGATCAACAGGATCAATCCGGCGGCACTCATTTCCGATGCGTTTTACTGCATTAATGTATATGATGATACTGCCCGGTATCACAGAAGTCTGATAACGCTGGCAGTGATGAGTCTGGTGTTGGTGACAGCTTCATTTTTACTGATTCGGAGGGAACGTTATGACAGTATTTAAAGGATACATGAAAATATTAAAGAAGAATATCGGCCTGGTGATCATGTATCTGATAATCTTTTTCTCTGTGGCACTGGCGTTACAGGCGGCAGCAGGAAAAGAGGGCAGTGACAGTTATCAGAGTAAGAGTGTTGAGATTGGAACCGTAGATGAGGATGGGGGAACTCTGGCCCAGGGACTTGAGGATTATCTGGGAAAGATTCATCACATCACAATGCTGGAGAATGACAGGGAAGTTCTGCAAGAGAATCTGTTTTACAGAAATGTGGAGTATATCGTGCAGATTCCGGAGAATTTTGTACAGTCCTGTATTCTGGATAGTGAAAGACTTAAAGTAACAAAGGTTCCGGGTTCTTATACTTCTTATTATGTAGATCAGCAGATCAACAGTTATCTCAGCATGGCGAGAACATATCTGGCAGCAGGTCTTTCACAGGAGGAAGCAGTGGATGCAATTGCTGCAGAAAAGCATTCAGAAGTACAGACTCTGGCAGGAACTTCCGAGAATGTTACAAAGCCGGGATATCTCTGTTATTTCCGTTATCTGCCATATCTGTTTCTGGGAGTATTCTGCTACGTGATGGGATATATCCTGATGGCATTCCGACAGGGAGATATTCAGAGAAGAATGGAAGCTTCTGCAGTATCTGTCAGACGACAGAGTATAGAAGGGCTGCTTGCGATGGGTGTAATGGGACTTGTACTCTGGGGAGTCGGGATTGCAGGTGCCGGGATTATGTACGGCAAAGCTTTCTGGAAGTCTCAGACACTGGGGTATTATATCCTGAATAGCCTGATCATGATGGCAGTGGCATTATCTCTTTCTTATCTGGTAGGAATGTTTGTCAAGAACAGCAACATGCTCAGCGGACTTGCCAATGTAATCTCGCTCGGCATGTGTTTCCTATGTGGTGTATTTGTACCAATGAATGTCATGGACAAAAAAGTACTCAAAGTATCTCAGTTCCTGCCGGTATACTGGTACGAACAGGTTAATGAATTACTGAGCGAATATACCACACTTACGGATAAAGCGAAAGAGCAGATACATATGGCCATGGGAATAGAAGTGCTGTTTGTTGTAGTGTTTGTGTGTCTGACATTGACAGTGGTGAAATATAAAAGACAGAAGTAGGAAATCTGGAAAATGAAAACGAAAAGAGCCCCGGGTAAATTGCCCGGGACTCTTTTTGTTTTCATGGATGTATCAATATTTATGTCTGGTCAGGCTGCTGGTTCCACTGTAGCCGGAACTGCTGTAAGGGTTTCCATTTCCCATACAATTTAATGTATTTTTATTGTTTGAATACAATCTATATCCATAGTAATGACCGCCTCCCAGTGGGATTCTGAAGTAGTATCCATAACTGGTTTTGGTAATCTTATCAATTTTGCGTCTTGTGTATGTGTTAGATCTGGATTGATACATTTTTACATTTTTTCCAGAAAATACAACTCTGCGGGGATAAGGCATGCCTCCCTGTGTATACCAGGTACCTTTAATAAGGCTTAAAGCCTTTTTCTCCTGCGCCTTTGTCGCAGCCTGTACGTTGTATGTAGTGGATGGTACTGCTGTGAGGCAGAGTGCGAGAGCACATACAGCGATTAGTAATCTGATGAGTTTGTTTTTTGATTTTTTCATTTTTCATTTCTCCTTTGCGTAAAAGTATGTTTAATAGATACTTAAAGCTGATTTTATTATGCAGTATCCTCCCCACAATTTCAAGTACTCAGCAGTTTATATTTCATTTTTGGGGCAGAGATCGTTACGATTTTACACAAATATAACAAAGATATTCTTTAAAATTGATGTTCACAGCTTATAATTCTATAGCAATTCTTGAAAATAATGCATATAAGAGGATTGTTATAAACACTATGACTATAAAAAAGAGTGAGGAATTATCTGATGAAAAAACAACAGAAAAAATCTGAGAAACAAAAGCCACCGGTATATATGATGAACAGAGAATTATCCTGGTTGAAGTTTAATGAAAGAGTGTTGAATGAAGCCGGAAATCCAAGAGTTCCGCTGGCAGAGAGACTGACATTTGCATCTATTTACCAGTCAAACCTGGATGAATTTTACAGAGTCAGAGTGGGAACACTGATGGATCAGATGGAATCATCTGAGGTGATTCGCGAGAATAAAACAAACATGACCAGTGAAGAACAGGTGAAAGCAATCCTTGCTGCGACCAGAGAACTGGATCAGAAGAAGGCTGCAATCTATGAACAGCTTATGGGAGAACTGGAGCCTTATGGAATACGTCTGATCAATTTCAATAGACTGTCAGAGAAGGAAGGAAAGCTTCTGGAGACATATTTTGACCAGGAGATCGCGCCGTATCTGTCTGCAAACATTGTAAGTAAACAGCAGCCATTTCCATTCCTGAAGAATAAGAGTATTTATGCAGTAGCATCACTGATGACAAAGGGAGGAAAAACAAAAACAGCTATTATTCCGTGCAGTAATACAGTATTTAAAAGATTGATCGATATTCCAACCAGAAAGGGTACTTTTATGCTTTCTGAAGAACTGATCCTCCATTTTCTGCCGAAAATGTTCAAAAATTATGAAATCAAAGAGAAATCCCTGATCCGCATTACCCGAAATGCAGACATTGATACAGAAACTATTTATGATGAGGATCTGGATTACAGAGATGCCATGGAAAATCTGATCAAACAGAGAAGACGAATGAATCCTGTAAGAATGGAGCTGTCCAGAGAATTAAACAAAAAGATGATAAGTTCTCTCTGCAAAGAACTTCATGTGGATAAAGAACATGTATTTTTGTCCAGAGTTCCGTTGGACATGTCCTTTGTATTTGGAATTCAGAGTTATCTGAAGAATACAGCCCAGGAGAAGCTTTTCTACCAGAGACGTACGCCGAGAATGACACCTCAACTGGATGACAAGAGCCCACTGATACCTCAGATTCTGAAGAAAGATGTGCTTTTATCCTATCCATTTGAAAATATCAAATCTTTTATCAATCTTCTGGAAGAATCCGCAAAAGACGAGTCAGTTGTGTCGATCAAGATGACTTTATATCGTCTGGCAGATAAGAGTCAGATCGTGGATGCACTTGTAGAGGCAGCAGAAAATGGAAAAGAAGTAGTGGTACTTGTAGAGCTGAGAGCCAGATTTGATGAAGAAAGTAATATCGAATATTCCAGAAAACTGGAAGAAGCAGGATGCAGAGTAATTTACGGACTGAACGGATATAAAGTACATTCCAAACTGTGTCTGATTTCCAGAAAGACAGAGAATGGAGTTTCTTATATCACTCAGATTGGTACAGGAAACTATAATGAAAAAACCTCTGCACTCTATACAGACCTGTCATTACTTACCGGAAACCAGGAAATCGGAAAAGAAGCAGCAGAAGTATTCGCGGCACTTTTAAAAGGGGAGGTTGTTGAAAAATCAAACCTTCTTCTTGTAGCACCGAAATGTCTGCAGAACAGAGTCCTGGATATGATACAGGAAGAAATCGACCAGGTAAAACAGGGAAAAGAAGGGTACATTGGAATCAAGATCAATTCCCTGACAGATAAAGTGATCATCAATAAACTGGTGGAAGCATCCCAGGCAGGCGTCAAAACAGAGATGGTCGTCAGAGGAATCTGCTGTCTGATCCCGGAGATAAAGGGATATACAGAAAATATTAAAGTTGTAAGTATTGTAGGACGATATCTGGAACACTCCAGAATCTATCGTTTTGGTACAAAAGAGCGCGAAAAAATATACATTGCATCTGCTGATTTTATGACCAGAAATACAGTCCGCCGTGTAGAAGTAGCAGCTCCGGTCCTGGATGAAAAGTTGAAAGAACGTCTGGACTGGATGTTTGCCACCATGATGAATGACGATGAAAAGGGAAAAAGACTGACAGAAACAGGAAATTACGCAGATCGAAATCTGAATGATGTCAGACTGAATTCACAGGAAATCTTTTATGCAATGGCATACAGCAATGCGGAAAAAATGCAGAAGAAGGAGAAAAGCGAAAAATAAAATAAAAATTAAAAAAAATATAGAACTTTTTCAGGAGTTGTAATGTCTATATAGTGAATTGAAAAAATACAGAAAGGAGAAGAGAGACTATGGAATTACTATGTACGCATCCATGAAAGGATGCGATACAAGCAATTACTACTGTTCACTATTTCATTTGATCAATCTGACTGTTCTGATCTGGAATGAATTCCATAACATCAGAAATATTGCAGTCAATTACCTGACAAAGCGTATTCAGAGTGGTAGTTGTAATCGGTTTGCCACTTCTGAGCCGCTGGATTGTGTCTGGAAGGATCCCGTGTCGGTTGATCAGTGCGTAAGTACTGATTCCACGATCAGCAATGGTTTTCCAGAATGGGTCATAAGAAATCATAGCATTCACCTCAATATAATAGAAATGTTAACATGATTCTTATTACCTATATGTATGTTAAAGCATCTATTTTATAAGTGAAAAAATGGGAAATGCCTGGAAAATGGGAGATGATGGTTTCTGTTTGGGTTAAAAACCTGAGCCATGTAGCACAACTTTAGTTCCAAGACATGGAATCTGTGTATTGCGAAGCTAGTTATTAATAATGGAGTGAACAATAATTGTATGAAGCAGGCATAATAAAACATATATGAACAGACGCGGATTATAAAAAAGAAATACTACAATATTCACATTGACTGAACATTATAATATTTCTTTGATAATTTTAATGGTTATTCACAACATTTTGTTAAAATAAAACGCTCGAAATTCACCAAATGAGAAAATCGAACGTTCCTTAGAGCAGGGGATGAGAGAATCGAACTCCCACCAAAGGTTTTGGAGACCCCTATCATACCATTTGACCAATCCCCTATAAAATCCTTATCGGAATTTCTTTTACTGTTGCAATTATACATATAAAAGCAACGATTGTCAAGCTTTTATATGTATAATTGCGAAAAAATTACGAGAAATTTTATCTTTTATTTCATAAAATCACAGATATCTACACTTGATCCTAATGGATGTGCGCTAAGTCCATAGACATTGAGAATCCATCGGGTCCAGTGAGCTTGTGGATCGTAATGAAGTCCGTCGATGGTTACCCAGCAATGATCGTACCCCATCCACAGTTTTATGTTTTTATATCCGATTTCTCTTGCCATGGCAGCGAAAGTACAGGAAAAATAGTAGCAGCTGCCGGTTCTGGTAGATAGCATCTGCCTTTAGGATCTGCATAATATAGATTATTCTTGTAAATGAAGTATCCGGTGGCAGGATGACCATATTTATAAAAACAGATGGAAACAGATCCGTAAATACACCTGTAGAACAGGACTTTTTTATTATATAAGGGAATGTGAAAAAGGTCAATTTGATATGCAACATTTAAAAATCTTAAAGGCTTATGTGCGTGACTATAAAGGATGACATGCAGAAGATCATATCCTTGGAATTGCAGTAGAAGAATGGAAATAAAAGCGGAGATGGAGGGATTTGAACCCTCGCACCGGTTGCCCGGCCTACCGCATTTCGAGTGCGGACCCTTCAGCCACTTGGGTACATCTCCATATTAAGATGAAAAACAGTTCCGCAGTATGACCGGAACTGTTTTTTATTATATAAGGAATCCGCAGAAAGGTCAATTCTTTTTTTATTGACGAATTGCTCTCACTGTAATAAGATAATAACAAAATGCGGTTGTTTACCCTGCGGATAAAGGTGAATTTGTCAGAGGCAGGTAGGCAGCTGTGAGGAAAGCGGACAGGTGACGATCATGACAGATAAGAAGAAAACGATTCTGGAAGCTGTGGAGAAGCTGACAGATACTTACCGTAAAGAAGAACTTTTTCTGGGAAGAGACAGAGAACGTCTTCCGAATAAGAAAGAAATCATTAATTTCATTAAAGATATGAGATCCATTATCTTTCCAGGATATTTCAGTGTGGATTCCAGTGCAAGTGTGTTCCCTGAGCATTATGTGGCATACCGCCTGAATGATTTGTATGACTGCTTACAGGAGCAGATAGAGATTGCATTTTTATATCAGGGTGAAGAAGAACAGAAGGCGAAAGAACATGCAGAACAGATTACAGAGAGATTTTTTGCAAATGTACCGGAAATCCAGCGTATGCTGTTGACTGATCTGCAGGCCGGATTTGACGGTGACCCTGCCGCCAAGAGCAAAGAGGAGATTATTTTCTCCTATCCTGGATTCTATGCAATTTATGTATACAGACTTGCACATGTTCTTTATCTGGAGAATGTGCCGTTTATTCCAAGGATTATGTCAGAGTATGCACATGGTTATACAGGAATTGATATCAACCCGGGGGCAACGATTGGAGAGTACTTCTTTATTGACCATGGAACCGGCGTTGTAATCGGTGAGACTACAGAGATTGGAAAGAATGTAAAACTGTATCAGGGCGTGACACTTGGTGCGCTTTCTACCCGTCAGGGACAGCTGCTTGCCAATGTGAAGAGACATCCGACGATCAGAGATAATGTGACAATCTATTCTAATTCTTCTGTACTTGGGGGCGAGACTGTGATCGGTGAGAACACGATTATTGGTGGTAATACCTTTATTACAGAGTCCATTCCGGCAAACACCAAGGTCAGTGCAAAGAGCCCTGAACTTGTGATCAAGAAACCGAGAAGTGCAGTGGAAGCTACAAATGTATGGGATTGGGAGAACTGATCCGGAGTAATTTCAGAGCAGATTGTAATAATTCACTAAGTAAACATAGCTTTACTATATAAATAAGAAAATAAAACAATCCTGGTTAGTGCAAGGGGCTTATGCCTTGTAGCTTACGCAGGATTGTTTTATTTTTGCAGACATATTCGGTTTTATTTTCAGAATGTCTGACTGATTGTAGCGGGAAACTAATATCTGCCGGACAGAGAGTTTTATTAAGAATTATAGTTTTATAAGGATGTTTTTAATGTCTTATTCCATTTCTTTATAACCGATGGATCCATCTTTATTTTTTTGCGGTCATAAGTAAGCAGGCCGTTAGTTTCTTCTTCAATATCCGAAAGCTGCGTATAAATTGTCGCAGAATATCCATTTTTTACAGAAGGTACAATGGTATCTTTCATCAATTTAGAGAAGCCATCAGCGAGGGCTTTGCTGCTGGTAAATTTTTTATATCCGTAAATATTTTTGCATGCACTGTGCTTCGGGATGCGAAGGGAGTAACCTCCGAATTCGGAAAGTGCAAGCACACGGTCTGACTTTGGAACAGGAAGTCCGAGGAAATAGTAGTGCAGACTGTTGATATCTCCGCAATCCTGGTCAAACCAGCCGCTTGCGGAATCTACCAGGCGGGAAGGATCAAGTCGGTGGATAAATTCTGTAACTTCTTTTGTAGAAAATTGTCCCCATCCTTCATTAAAAGGCACCCATGTAACAATCGAAGGATGATTATATAAAGCCTTTATCATATCACGAAGTTCATAGATATATTCCTGACGTCCGTCTTTGTCTGTACGGGAAAGAAGGCGAGGATGAACATCTTTCACCGGAATGCGTGTCCAGTTCAGCAGAGTTGCAAGGTAGGTGACAAACCAGTGCTGGTAGTCTGAGCCTCCGTTTGGTATATCCTGCCACACGAGCATACCCATACGGTCACAGTGGAAATACCAGCGGTCTGTTTCAACTTTGCCGTGCTTGCGGAGCATATTGAAGCCCAGATTTTTCATGGCACGGATATCATAGATCAGTGCTTCATCAGAAGGGGCAGTATAAAGTCCGTCCGGCCAGTATCCCTGATCCAGAATGCCGCTCTGAAAATAAGGATGATTATTCAGGAATAAGCGGGGATAGCCATCATCAGCTAACTGGACATCGCATTTGCGAAGGGCAAAATAGCCAAGAACACGGTCTTCACCATATTCCAGGGAATATGGGTAGAGCCATGGTTCCTCCGGAGTCCAGGATTTCTGTGCATTTTCCGGAATAAGAATAGCAGATTCTTTTCCAGGCAGTAAAACAGCAGAAGTAATTTCAGCATGCAGCAGATCATCGGTAAGCCCTTCAGCATCCAGAAAAACCGGAGGATAGATTTTACAGATAATATCACAAGGATGATTGCTATGTATGGCGGTTATATTGTTGGATTCAGACTGAGATTGTACAGAAACAGTGCGAACTCTCATACGGACCTGTCCATGATCGTAATCTGGAGTGGTGCGAATATCTTTTATGTATTCATTTGGTACCATTTCCATCCATACTGTCTGCCAGATCCCGCTCTGTGCAGTATAAAACATCCCACCGCGATTCAGCTGCTGTTTTCCTCTGGCATGGTAAGAAGTATCGCTGAAATCGTGTACACTGATGAGGATAGAAACCGTGAGGTCTTCTGTGACAAAGTCTGTGATGTCTACAGTAAACGGTAGATATCCGCCTTTATGATAAGCCACGAATTTACCTCCTATGTATACGCTGCAGATCTGGTCAACAGCGCCGAAATGAAGAAGAAGCCGCTGACTGTTCACATCTAGACAGCCTTCCGGAAGCTGGACAACGCGGGAATACCACAGAACTTCATCAGGCAAAAGCTGTCTGTTGACCTGAGAAAGTGGTGCTTCCGGTGAAAATGGAACCAGAATCTGACCATCGAACGGAAAGTATTCATTTTCATAAAACTGATATGGCAGAATCCGCTTTTCTGTGATCAGATAATTCCACATGCCATTCAGATTGATCCAGTGTTTTCGTTTCATACCCGGACGTGGGTATTCTTTTAATGTTTCTCCCTGAGCTGCCGCTTCAGTCCAGATAGTCTTCAGTTTTTTCAAATCTATGTCCTCCTCTGAAATTTTATATAAATGTTCGTAACTGTTCAGTACTTTCACAGGTATCAATAATCTACATATTCAGAAATTTCTGAATATAGGGCAATGCTGCACCGATCGTAATATTGTGTTTCGGCATTTTACTGATGTGCAGGAAGTCCTGATTCTCCGAAAACGGAGTCATTCTGCGGATCTCTTCATGGATATAGGAGAGATCCTTCTCCTGAAGATAGGGTGCGAGATATCCGCCAAGGATAAAATCCTGATCATAGATCAAATGCAGAAGGTTGATGGATCTGGCAAGGTGTGACAGATACTCCTGCCAGCGTTTGCTCTCACTTTCTTCCCTGTTTCGGACTTTTGCAAAGAAGCTGTCCAGTGTTTCAACATCATTCAGAAGTGCATCCAGAGAACAGAGAGTTTCCATACATCCGTGTTTACCACAGTAGCAAAGCCGGCCCTTTGGCTCCATTGGTACATGCTCAATGGTAGAATTATGTCCATGTTTACCAGTGATGATCTCACGATTTATGATCAGAGAGGCTCCTAGATGCTTGCTGAGAGAAAGGTAGCAGGCATCTTTCAGCTCCGGGGAAATCCAGAGTTCAGAAATTGCAGCGCTGTCCGCATCGTGGATAAAAGAGCAGGGATAAGGAAGATATCTGGTAAAGACATTAATGGAAAGCCCAGTGCATTCCAGAATCTTACCATATAACATTGTCTGTGAGTCTGGGGAAACCAATCCCTGCATGGCAAAACCAATCCCCAGGATCTGCTCATCCCGGATACCGACAGAATCTTTAAAAGACAGAATCTGTGAGGTTACCTGTTCGAAATAGGAATCCTCGTCTTTATAAGAAATCTCAAATACGGAACGTTCTATTTTTTTTCCATATAGATCAACAATGATCATCTTTACTTCTTTTTTTAGGATTTCTACGCCGATTCCTACCCGGAAATCAGGCACGATCGTATATGCACTTGCTTTTCTGCCGACATATTCGGTATCGATCTGGCCATTCTTGTTGATCAGTCCGTCTTCCTCAAGAGAAGAAAGATTGGTTGTCACAGTTGGACGGCTTAAATGAAGATCATAAGCGATATCCTGCTGTGAGACCTTTTCTTTTCTATAAATATACTGATAGATCAGGTTTCTGTTATTTTCCCTGATTTGGTTTGGTGTAATGCTTTTTTTCATATGATGTCACCTGTTTTGTAAAAATATTTTGCAAAATGAAACTACAATGTTATTATAACAAGGAGAAAAAAAACGTCCATTGTTGAAAATGCATAGTTTTGCCAGGGAAAGATTAGAAATAATTACAGATTGACGAAATGGCATTTATTGATTATTACGTAACTGTAATTTGATAAATGATTTTACGAAATAAATTAATCAAAAACAATAACAAAAATAGCCAGGCAGATATACAACAAAATAATATCTGCAGAAATCAGAGAAACAGCAAACAGTAAAAATAAAAAAAGAAAAGGAGAATCATTATGGGAATCATCGAGAAAATGAGACTGGATGGCAAAAAAAGGTTTTTGTAACAGGTGCAGCGAAAGGAATCGGAAAATGCACAGCAACTGCTTTTGCAGAGGCCGGCGCAGATGTAGCGATTGTTGACCTTGACTTCGAAGAAGCGCAGAAAACTGCAAAGGAACTTGCAGAGAAAACAGGCAGAAAGATAATTGCTATTAAGACTGACTGCACAGACAAGGAACAGGTAGATGCAATATAACCTTGGCAGAACAGAATGGCTGTCACTGGTAGGTATTCTCTCCGGACTTCCAATGCTTCTCGCCCTTCCTGCACTGGAAAAAAATTCAGCAAGAAAAACCTGATGTTCTTCAGTGTTGCAGGCCTGATCGCTGCATTCCAGGGATTCTTTGTAAAAGGCGGCATGGGACTGACCAGTTTTATTATTGGTGTGTTTCTGAAGAATGGTGGCTATGTAGCCAATGCAGTTCAGACAGAAAAAGCACTTTTTTATATTGAGATCTGTTTTATCTGGATTCCGATCGTGCTTTGTGTGATTATTGCGGTTCTTACGTATTTCTATAAACTGGATTCTCTCAGAACAACTATGACAGAGGAGCTGGACAACAGAAGAGAGAGTATGAACATAAAATGTGAAGCTCTGGCAGAATAAAGATAAGTTGTCAGGTTTTGCAAAGATAGTCAGATGACTGGGCATATTGTCAAATACAGATTATATAGAAATAGTCGTCATTATAACTAGAGCGTGTTTGAAAAATCATTCCGGCAATCTGCACGCCCCACTTTGCGGTATATTTTGCAGAAAGCCTTTTTCAAACATGCTCTAGCAGTGGAAGAGAGCTTGCTTTAGTTGCAAGAAGCGAGTTCTTTTTCAACGTTGTTTTTGCTTGCATATTGCTATAAAACGAAAAAAAGAATTGCCTGTTAACAGTGAAATTGTATATATTGTTAAAAAAATATAAAAAATTCAAATTTAGTGTTGACAAATGAAGATTCATCATATATACTAGTCTTCGTCGGTGAGACAGAGACGTACAGACAATAGACTGTGCGGGTGTAGTTCAATGGTAGAACACCAGCCTTCCAAGCTGGATACGTGGGTTCGATTCCCATCACCCGCTTGTGCGATAGTGGCGTAGTTGGTAACGCGCGACCTTGCCAAGGTCGAGACCGCGGGTTCGAGCCCCGTCTATCGCTCTTGAGACTTCGGATTTTCCGAAGTCTTTTTTCTGTTTCCGGATATAGTTTATTGCAAAAATTTTTGGTTTGTATACATAGAATAGTGGTCACCAGAAAGAATTTGTTTTGGCATCATTATTCAAAAAAGTTTTTGGAAAGTGGAAATAAAAAACTGCCGCATATTCAATAAAAAATATACAGCAGTCTCTTAGGAAGGATTATAGAATTATGATATCTGATATCAGATGTCAGCTCAGGATTGTTCTGAGACAGTGTCGGAATCACCGTAAAAGGTCAGGAGATAGAGTCCGCAGATTCCTACCAGACCATATACGATCCTGGAGATCCAGCTCATGCTTCCGAAAAGGAGAGCGACCAGGTTCAGATTGAAGAAACCAATCAGTCCCCAGTTAACAGCTCCGATAATGGCGATAGTAAGCGCCGTATATCTTAAACATTTGCTTCCCATAAGTCACCATCCTTTCATAAACCTGTTGCTGTATGCAGCTTACACAGGAATCATAAAGCTATTACATTCCTTATTGTTCCACAGAAAATAAAAAATATGCACAGCAGATCCAAATTAAATTTTGAATGCTGTGCATATTTTGCTTTTCATTAATGATTTAAGGTGTACAAATCAAAAATTTATTTTGTAATTTCTTAAAGCAACTGTATTTAGAAAAAATATATTTAAAAATAGGCTTATTTTACTTTAAGAATCTGTTTTGCAACTGCATCTTCATCAAAGGAAAATGCCTCCTGTGCCTGAACAGTTACATCGCTCTCATCTGTCAGTGTAAATGCCTGACATACATTAACTGTCTGTCCCGGCTGGATCTCAGCTGTAAAATGATCAATTGCATCATCATTATTCTCTGGAATAGCAGCTTCGCAGGCTTCTCCATGCTGATAAGCCTTTAAGCTTACATCTACCATTGCGCTGGAAGCAGTAGATTCGTTGTTCGTATAATCATAATAAACCATAATACAAGGATTTCCGGCGAAATCTTTCGTGATCACATGTTTGGTATATTTGATTGTAAATTTGTCTGTTGTAAGGTTAAGAGTATCATCAGCAGATGCTTCCGGTGCACTGGAAGCTGAGGAATCTTCGCTGTCTGTATTGTTGAGAGAGTTATTGATCTCATCCTCAACACTCTTGAAATTTGCAGACATAATTTTGACTGTCTCATCATCCAGAGAAACAATCTTCCATCCGGAATTGATTTTGATCAGCGGATAGGTGATATCCGCTTCAGAGAACTCATCTTTTTCTACTTTCTTAGCCTGCTCATTCAGAATAGATGCAAGTGTTTCCTGAGTTTCATCTTCGGAAAGCTGATTTCCGGCATAAGCATTGGAAACAATCTGACGAAGAAATTCCGTGATAGTTGCCTTATAAATATTAGTTCCATCAATGTAGGTGATATGTGCAGTGACGGAAGCAGTGCCGTTCTGAATGTCGAATCTGTTTTTTGTGATCTTGTAAGTCATTTTTTTGTTGATCTCTGAGAAGAAATCAGTGTATGCAGTGTTACGGATATCTGCGTTGTCCAGCGCAGAGAGATCACTGCTCTGAATCATGGATTCCATTGTAGTGAAGTCCATGTTCTGCATACTGTCAAGAAACTGCTCGACTGCTTTGCGTGGCTGCTGACGCTGATAGAAATAAAATCCTGCGCCTCCACCGATAGCGAGAACCAGGATCAGGATAAAAATGATCAGTCCTGCATGCCCTTTTTTATTCTTTTTTGCCATGTTTCCTCCTGTCTTGGAGCATAATTGCTCTGAAACGTGTTAAATACTTGTGTTACCGGGCACGGAGTGAACAGTAACACGATAGTTTCGTGAATAATAACATTATACCAGAATGCGTTGACAATGGCAAATTCCTTCAATTATAATCAGGATAACAGGGGTGGTAACGTTATTGAGAACAGTAACGTGCAAATATAATACAGGAAAGAAGGCGTGAATTTATGAAATACGAGAGTTCTTTTAAATCAGAAGCGGACGGGCTTGAGATTTCGATTATGGCAGTGATCCCGGATAAGAAACCATACCGCGCAGTTGTACAGCTGGTGCATGGCATGAGCGAACATAAAGAGAGATATCTTCCATTTATGCAGTATCTGGCGAATCTTGGATATGTGACAGTGATTCATGATCACAGAGGACATGGAAAGAGCGTGAAATATCAGGAAGATCTGGGCTTTACATATGGTGGCGGAGCAAAAGCAATGCTCCAGGATATCCGTACCGTAAATCGAAAAATACATACTCAATATCCGGACCTTCCGGTGATCCTTATGGGACACAGTATGGGTTCTCTGGCAGTGAGAGCGTTTGTTGCAGAGCATGACAGTTGTGTGGATATGCTGATCGTGTGTGGTTCTCCGAGCTACAACACGGCAATGCCGCTGGGCGTAGGCATTGCAAAGATGGAAAAGGCTGTCTTTGGACCAAGACACAGGAGTAAGCTGATCGAAGCGATGTCCTTTGGCGCAGGAGCTGCCAAATTCAGAAAAGATAAAACCTGTACTGCCTGGATCTGCTCAGATCCGAAGGTAGCACAGGAGTATAAGGAATCTGAATTGTGTGGTTTCACGTTTACAGATGATGCATATCTGGCATTATTTGAGCTGATGAAACGTGCTTATGACACAGAGAAATTTTCGTGTACGAATCCGAAGATGCCGGTGTTGTTTGTGAGTGGAGCAGAGGATCCATGTCTGATCAATGTGCGTCATTTTGCAAAAACAGTAAAGGCAATGCGTCATGCAGGATATCTTGATGTAAAGGGAAAATTATATCCGGGCATGCGTCATGAGATCCTGAACGAAATTGGTAAAGAGCAGGTATATCATGATATCGCAGTTTATATGAGGAAAAAAGGTTTCTGATCATTTGCAGTATAAGATAGAAGTATCCGGTTAGAATAATATGCGTTACCAGAAATACGTGAAGGGGAGAAATCGGATATTGAAAAAATTAAGAATATTACTGTTGATACTGGCAGTAACCGGATGCGTGGAATGTACAGGATGCGCTGCAAAAAAGTCAGAATCAGAACAGGGAGAGCTAGTGAGAAATGAGAGGCTGTTGGAGAAATCCGGCAGTCTTTCTTAATGTAAGGCTTTACGTTTAGGTGAAAAAATGATAAGATAATATTCAAAATTTAACCAAATAAACTGCGAAGCAGTCACAAGGTTATAAGCAGAGGATTCTATCTGCTTAATATGAAATGGATTACAAAGGAGGAACTCCATGGAAGAAAATAAAAATGAAGAACTGCAGGAACAGGTTCATACAGAAAGCCAGGAGGAACAGAAGCCGTCCTCCAATGCACGATTCATGCTCTGGACTTTGGCAGGAATCTACTTATTGTATACCGGCTATAGTCTGTGTAAAGGATTTATAACAGGAGCAGAAGGTACTGGCATTGGATTTATGTTTGCCGGAATTGCGTTTGCGGTCATTGGCGTGGGCCTGTTAGTTGCCAGCATAAAGACTATGATCTCAGAGGATAAGCTGAAGAAAGCAAAAGCTGCAAAGGATGCTGCAATGGCTGCTGCGGCAGGCGGTGAGCTGGATAAAGGTGATGGATCAGGTACAAAGAAATCCATGAGTATTTCAGAGAGAGCAAATCTGGCAAAGAGATTAGAAAATGAAGAGGAAAGCGAGGAAGAATGAAAATATTGATCACATTGCTGAAGCCTCTTTCCTTTTTGCCGGCGTTGTTGATGATGTACGTTATCTATTCTTTTTCAGCACAGCCGGGTGAGGTTTCAGGAAATCTGAGTTATCAGGTAAGCTATGATATTGTAGAATTAAAAAGTGAACTTTTATCTGAGAATTTAAGCAGTGATGAATTAGCTTATAAAGCGGACGGGATTCATTATTATGTGCGAAAAGCAGCGCATATGACGGAATACTTTCTGCTAGCTATTGCGATTTCCTTTCCATTATATGTGTATGGTGTGAGAGGAATCTGGCTGATGATCCTTGCGGGGATCGTCTGTGTGGGATTTGCCGGACTGGATGAATATCACCAGTCATTTGTAGGCGGTCGTACTCCGGCAGTAAAGGATGTGTGCATTGACAGCAGCGGTGCATTTATCGGTATCCTGCTGGTTCAGGCATTCTGCTGGTCAGCGTTGAATAATCCAAACAAAAAGAAGAAAAAACGTAAATAAAAAACTGTAGGTGTTCTGTGTAAGAAACAGAATGCCCACAGTTTTTTGTTAGCCTTAAGCCTGAATTTCTGACAGTTTGTTCAGTCCTGCTTTGGTATGGCGGATAAAGATATCTCTGACTGCCTGGATTTCTCCGAGCCCCTTCAAAGTACAAGTGACAGAATAGCCTTCTTTTTCCAGAATACTTTTCCAGGAATCATCATCTTCTCCGGACATATCATTGGTGGCATGATCGCCCGCAACGATCATGAAAGGTGCCAGATGAACATGGTCTGGGTGAAGTTCCTCTAATTCATCGAGAAAACTTTCGATAGAAAAATCTCCCTCGACAGTACCCATATGTATATTGGAATAGCCGAAATGTTTGAACAGCTGATCCATTTCAGGATAGAGTTCATTGGCAACATGCTCTGTTCCATGTCCCATAAATAAGAGAACTTCGTCAGATCCGGGATGATATTCCCGGGCCATAGCCTGACAGACTTCTTTTTTATCCTGGCTGGTGACCATCAGGGAATCACAGATGATGATGGATTCAAAGTCCTTTTCAAATGCCATAACTTTCTGTTTCATGGCGTCGCTTTCAAAGCCTGTGATCACGTAAGTCGGCTGTACGACCACATTTCGGAAGCCGTCTTCTCTGATCTGAAGCATAGCTTCATCAATATCCATAATGTGAATACCGTCGCGCTTCAGCAGTTTGGCGCGGATGCGCGGGCTGGTCCACGCGCGGTACAGTGGATATTCAGGATAAGCGTTGTTCAGATCTTTTTCTATCTGTTCGATTGTTTTCTTTCGCGTTTCTTCGTAACTTGTACCAAAGCTGACAACAAGAATTGCTGTTTTTTCAGATGCCCCCATATTAGATCTCCTTATATTAAGCATAATGCAGTTATTTCTCCAGGTACTGTTATTCCGCAAGAACAGCAGTGGATAATAACAGAATAATTGACTGCGCACTCATATAAGATATCTGCAGTTGCCGGGCATAGTGTGACCGGTAACCATCTGTTCTATTATACAGAGGAAAATGTGGAAACTCAAGTATGAAAAGGGGTTAAAAACAGGAAAATTGCATGGTATAATAAATATGTTGATTACAGTTGAACGGCAGAGGTTCATAGGAGAAAAGGAGGCAGAAAATATGTATCAGTCATTTACAGGCGGACTTGGAGGAATTGCACTTGCGAAGCATGGAAGAAGCCGTGCGATCAATGCAGAGAATCCCCACGGGGAGAAGGGGAAAGGCGGAATGGCCGCAAGCGAACTTGGTCCGTCAAGAAAAGGCAGTCCGTGTCTGAGAGATATAGAGCCGGGGGCAGTCATAACTCTGGCAGAGATGGAAGGTTCGGGAGAGATCAATCATATTTGGATCACAGTGGATAATAAAACAACAGATGCAGACTGTTTCGTATTAAGAGATCTGGTCATACGCATGTACTGGGATGATGAGGAGACACCATCGGTAGAAAGTCCGCTTGGAGATTTCTTCTGTTGCGGATTCGGCAGAGAATGCATTGTAAATTCTGTACCGATGGCAGTGGTGCCAAGCAGAGGATTTAACTGCTATTTTCCAATGCCGTTTAAGAAGAAAGCAAAGATCACGCTGGAGAACCAGCATGCAAATAAGATCCCGGCATTTTTCTATCAGGTAGATTATTGTCTGTATGATGAACTTCCGGAAGATATCACATATTTCCATGCACAGTGGAGACGGGAGCGTCTCACAGAGAAACAGAAAGATTACACGATACTTGACGGTGTAAAAGGCAAAGGCCATTATGTAGGAACTTATATTGCGCTGACAACACTGGAGCGTTACTGGTGGGGTGAGGGTGAAGTGAAATTCTATATTGATGGAGACGATGAATATCCGACAATCTGTGGAACAGGTTCAGAAGATTATTTCGGCGGTTCCTGGAGTTTTGCGAAACAGGTAAATGGAAAAACTGTGGAGCAGACTTACAATACGCCATATCTTGGATATCCATACTATTCTGCACATGATGAACTGATCCATAATCCATATCATAATGATGACTGTCCTCCGATGCGTGGATTTTACCGCTGGCATATTCAGGATCCGATCTGCTTTGAAGAAGATCTGAGAGTAACCATTCAGCAGATTGGAGTAGGGTACAGAGGAATGTTTGAAAGACAGGATGATGTGGCGAGTGTTGCATACTGGTATCAGACACTTCCGCATGCACCATTTGCGCCATTAATGGCAAAAGAGGACAGATGGCCGCGGTAAAAAAATACTCAGAAAATTGCAAAAAAATTCAGTTCCTCAAAAAAAGAACCATAAAATAGAATGTCTGATAAATTGCTTGCGGAATTATAGCCGAAGCTTTATAATGGAAGGACAACACAAAAAGTTGTCTTTATATTCTCTCAATTCTGAAAAATATTTAGAGAGACAAAGGCGGCTTAGAGCAGTTGAAGTATTGGGGTAGTAAACTGTTCGGAAAGGAGGTTCTTTTGGGGAACAAAGATTGCAGTATTAACAACATTTATCAATTGGAGGGAAGAGTACCGATCGCTAAGGCAATTCCGTTTGGACTGCAGCACATTCTGGCGATGTTCGTGTCAAACCTGGCGCCGATCACGTTGATCGCGGCAGCAGCTCAGCCATCGCTGAGTCAGGCACAGATTGCCATTCTTTTGCAGAATGCCATGTTTGTAGCCGGTATTGCGACTCTGGTACAGCTGTACCCGGTCTGGAAGATAGGATCGAAACTTCCGGTAGTTATGGGTGTCAGCTTTACATTCGTTACAGTATTATGCACGGTATCTGCCAATTACGGATATCCGGCAGTAGTCGGATCAGTCATTATTGGTGGTCTGATGGAAGGTACGCTGGGACTTCTTGCAAAGTACTGGCGTAAGATCATTACACCTGTAGTTGCTGCATCTGTAGTAACAGCGATTGGTTTTTCCTTATTTACAGTAGGTGCGAGATCATTTGGCGGTGGATACAATGAGGATTTCGGTTCTGCACAGAACCTGCTCCTTGGTACGATCACTTTGGCAGTATGCCTGATCTGGAACATTGCAGTGAAAGGATATCTGAAACAGCTTTCTGTTCTGGCAGGTCTGATCGTGGGATACATAGTAGCGATCTTTATGGGAAAAGTAGATTTAAGTGCGATTATGTCAGGTGGTCTGGTTTCTCTGCCGTATTTTATGCCTTTTAAACCGGAATTCCATCCTGGAGCAATTCTTTCAACCTGCATTATTTTCCTTGTATCAGCAGCAGAAACGATCGGAGATACTTCCGCACTTGTTTCCGGCGGTCTGGACAGAAAGATTACGGGCGAAGAGATTTCAGGTTCCCTTGCCTGTGACGGATATGCATCTACATTTTCTGCATTGTTCGGATGCCCGCCTGTAACATCATTCTCACAGAATGTTGGTCTGGTGGCTATGACGAAAGTTGTAAACAGATTTACGATCATGACCGGTGCGGCATGTATGATCCTTGCAGGTCTGCTTCCGCCGGTTGGTAACTTTTTTGCATCCCTGCCGGATGCAGTTCTCGGTGGATGTACGATCATGATGTTTGGTACGATCCTTACATCTGGTGTTCAGATGATCGCAGACTGTGGATTTTCACATCGTAATATTGTGATCATTTCCCTGTCTCTTTCCATTGGAATCGGATTTACTACAGCAAGTGAGAGCGGTATCTGGGACATTTTCCCGGATCTGGTTCAGTCTGTATTTGCAAGCAATGTAGTTGCAGTTGTTTTTGTAGTATCTGTATTATTGAGCTGCATCCTTCCGAAGAATATGGATATTCAGAAAATTGATAAATAATAAGTCTGTCTTAAACAAAGCAGGTAAGTTCCCTGTTCTGATGCAATTTGCTGAGAACAGGGAATTTTTGGGAAAAGAATAAACAGAGAGAAAAAAGATTCATTAACTGATATCAAATAACAGGAGGCATATTTTCATGCAGAATCAACAGCCATCAACTTTAAAGGAAATCCGCGTCCACGGTACACAGAATTTTCCCTGTGCTTTTTATCAGACGGGAACCAGGATAAAAGGAAATATAGTAAAGCATCACTGGCATGAAGAGGTGGAACTTCTTTATTTCTCAGGTGGAGAGTTCTGCCTGGAGGTAAATATGGAACGTTTCCATATTTCAGAGGAATGTTTCTATTTTATTAATCCTGGAGAACTGCACAGCATCAATGTTGAGAAAAACGGAGGATGTGTGGAGAATGCAGTGGTTTTTCACATGGATATGCTGAATTCTTCTTATTCTCTGGATCAGATCCAGACAAATCTGATCCAGCCGGTTCAGAACGGAAGTATCCAGTTTCCGAGATGTCTGAGGAAGGATGAGCCGGCATTTGAACAGGTGAGAACTGCGTATGAAGAAATCCAGAATGCATTTTCAGGATCGGCTTACCGGGGGGATTATTATGACGGTGAGGCGGTTACGGATGATATTACACGCCAGTTGTTTATCAAATCTGCACTGCTTCGGATCCTGGCGGTGTTGTCTGCCAATAACCTGTTTGAAGTGACAGAGAAGAATCATGACCGTTGGATTGAAACAATCAAGACTACTCTGACTTATATTCAGGAGAACTATAAAGAGAAGATTTATATTCGTGATCTGGCAGGATTGATCGGGATGAATGAACAGTATTTCTGCAGATTCTTTAAGAAGGTCATAGGGCGTTCACCTATGGAATATGTGAATGAATACAGGATCAAGAAGGCAATCCATTATCTGAAGGAATCAGATCTGACAGTTACGGAAATCTGCCTGGAATGCGGTTATAATAATCTGGGAAATTTTCTCAGGGAGTTCCGGAAATATACATCGACGACACCATTGCAGTACCGCAGGCATTCATTGAAAGAAACACAGTAAATAAAGATCAGATAAGTAAGCTTGGAAGAGATAAAAAGTTTATTTATCTGATTTTTATTTTTGCAGAAAAGGTGCTAGAGCGTGTTTGAAAAATCATTCCTGCAATCTGCACGCCCCAATTTGCGGTATATTTTGCCCGAATTTGGTTGTCGTAGCCCGCTACGACGCCCTCATCCGAACAAAATCTCCCACAAATTGTGACGCACATCTTGCAGAAAGTCTTTTTCAAACACGCTCTAATACAGGTTG
>NZ_JBQHWS010000018.1:0-43074 GCF_052063845.1 Blautia sp. HCP3S3_D9 | reverse complement strand
GTTTTGGCATGAATATGCCAAAATCCCGAGACATACAAGCCAAAATTCCATTGCCGCAGGCAATCTGGAATGAATTTTGGCTACGTTACTGAGAACGGAGTGAACAGTAACAGATTTTTGCATATTATAATCCGCACAATTCGAGAGGAGGAATATCATGAGGCTGAATCCCAAAGAACAGGAAAAATTAATGCTTCATATGGCAGGAAATCTTGCAAAAGAGAGAAAGGAAAGAGGTCTGAAACTGAATTACGTGGAGGCACTTGCGTATATCAGTTCTGAACTCCTGGAGCTTGCAAGAGATGGTAAAACAGTAGTAGAGCTGATGCAGCTTGGAACCAAGATTCTTACAAAGGATGACGTAATGGACGGTGTTGCTGATATGATCGGTGAAGTTCAGGTAGAGGCAACATTCCCGGATGGAACCAAGCTTGTGACAGTACATAATCCAATTCAGTAAGGAGGAGAATGAGCATGAAGATCGGTGAAATTATGGCCGCAGATCGTGAGATCACACTTAATGAAGGCAAGAAAACAGTGACAGTAACAGTGGCAAACAAAGGCGACAGACCGGTTCAGGTCGGTTCTCATTTTCATTTCTTTGAAGTAAATAAATGCCTTTCTTTTGACAGGGAAAAAGCCTATGGATATCATCTGGACATTCCTTCAGGAACATCTGTAAGATTTGAGCCGGGTGAAGAAAAAGAGGTTCAGCTTACAGAAATGGGCGGCAGACAGAGAGTATTCGGACTGAATGATCTCACCCGCGCCCAGGCAACTGACGATACAAAAGCAGCATCCATGGAAACTGCGAAATTAAAAGGATTTCTGTAAGGAGGGACAATAATGAGTACAAAAATTTCCGGAAGCAAATATGCGGCAATGTATGGCCCGACTACAGGAGATAAGGTACGTCTGGCAGATACAAGCCTTGTGATCGAGGTAGAAAAAGATTATACAACCTATGGAGACGAAGTAAAGTTCGGCGGCGGCAAGACAATCCGTGACGGTATGGGACAGTCTGTAAAAACCTGCAGCAAAGACGGAGATCTGGATCTGGTAATTACCAATGCATTGATCGTAGACTCTACAGGAATCGTAAAAGCAGATATCGGTATCAAAGACGGCAAAATCGCAGGAATCGGTAAAGCCGGAAATCCGGACATCATGGATGGTGTGACACCTGGAATGACAGTGGGTGCATCTACAGAAGCACTTGCAGGAGAGGGAATGATCGTAACTGCAGGTGGAATTGATACCCATATCCATTTCATCAGCCCGCAGCAGATCGACTGTGCATTATACAGTGGTGTAACTACTATGATTGGTGGAGGTACAGGCCCTGCAGACGGTACAAATGCAACTACCTGTACACCTGGCCCATGGAACTTGAGAATGATGTTAAAGGCAGCCGAGGAATACCCGATGAACTTAGGGTTCCTTGGAAAAGGCAACTGCTCAGACGAAGCTCCTCTCATTGAGCAGGTCAAGGCCGGAGCTATGGGACTGAAGATTCATGAAGACTGGGGTGCAACACCTGCAGTTATCAATCACTGTCTGAATGTGGCAGATGAATATGATGTACAGGTTGCCATCCACACAGATACATTAAATGAAGGTGGATGTGTAGAAGATACACTTGCAGCCATCGGCGGCAGAACCATTCATACTTATCATACAGAGGGTGCAGGCGGCGGACATGCACCGGATATCATCCGCGCAGCAGCAGCTCCGAACGTACTGCCATCCTCCACAAACCCAACAATGCCATATACAGTAAACACTCTGGATGAGCATCTGGATATGCTTATGGTCTGCCATCACCTTGACAAGAGAATTCCGGAAGATGTTGCATTTGCAGATTCCCGAATCCGTCCTGAGACAATCGCAGCAGAGGATGTTCTTCATGATATGGGTATCTTCAGTATGATGAGCTCTGACTCTCAGGCTATGGGACGTGTAGGTGAGGTTATCACACGTACCTGGCAGACAGCAAGTAAGATGAAAGATGAGAGAGGCGCACTTCCGGAAGATGCAGGACACGATAATGACAACTTCCGTGTAAAACGTTATATCTCCAAATATACCATCAACCCGGCGATCACACACGGTATTTCCCAGTATGTGGGCTCTGTGGAAGAAGGTAAATTTGCAGACCTCGTTCTCTGGAATCCAGTATTCTTTGGTGCAAAACCGGATATCATCATCAAAGGCGGTATGATCATTGCATCTAAGATGGGCGATGCAAATGCATCCATTCCGACAACACAGCCGGTTCTCTATCAGCCAATGTTTGCAGCTCATGGAAAAGCTAAGAATGAAGCTTGCCTGACCTTTGTATCCCAGGCTGCCATGGATGAGAATGTAAAAGAGAAATACGGTCTTGAGAAAACTGTAGTACCTGTAAAGGGCTGCAGAAATATCAGCAAAAAAGATATGGTATTTAATGACAGAACACCGGAACTGACCGTAGATCCGGAGACTTATAAGGTTACTGTTGATGGCGAAGAGATCACTTCCAAACCGGCAGAGAAACTTCCGCTGACACAGCTTTACAGTCTGTTCTAAAAACTCTGAATAGTTACAATCTGGTTATCTGATCATAAAAATGATATTCGCAGGACTGTTATTTATGGAGTTTTGTGAGAACTTACCAAACAATATAATGACAGTCCTGTCAGTATAAAATTCTGATTTTTATATGAAAATAAGCTGGATTTATTCATCTTGTTATGCGTGTTGAATAAAAGTATTTCCACTTACGAAATATAAACAGAAAAATATACTGAAGAAGCAGGAGAGGAGAGAATATTATGTTAGGAGTTTGTCTTTTATTCGTAGGAATCGTACTGATCAACAACGGTATGTGTTCTTTATACAATGTAGACGGAAAATCAACCGCCATTATGAACATCTTTACAGGTGGTCTTTCTTTATTTATTAACTTTGTCAATCTGGTGCAGGGCAATTATTATGCAGCAGGAACAGGACTGCTGTTCTGCTTTACCTATCTTTTCGTAGCCCTGAGTAAATTCCTGAAAGCAAGCCCTATCCCATTTGCATGGTTTTCTACTTTTGTAGCCATCAATGCGGTGATCTTCGGTACAATCGAGGGATTTACAGGAAGCACTGCACTGGGAATCACACCGGATCTGCGCTGGGCAGCAATCTGGTATCTGTGGGCAATTCTCTGGGGAACTGCTTTCGTAGAAGATATCTGCGGAAAAAAACTGGGAAAATTCGTTCCATATCTTCAGGTATTTGAAGGAATCGTAACTGCATGGGTTCCTGGAGTTATGATGTTGCTTCAGATTTGGTAAGATTCAGGAGGTCGAAAATAATGCTGTGTGAACAGGTTTTGGGAAAGCTTCATGATTTTGATACTACAGGAAAAACAATAGAATATGTAGATATTGAATGGCACGAAGCATTTAAGAAAATACATAAAAAAATAACAGACAAAGGAACAGAAGTGGGAATCCGCATGGACGATTCCATTCTCGCCAGAGGTCTGTATCAGGATGATGTGATCTACGCAGATGATGAGAAGCTTGTAGTGGTAAATACACCGCCATGCGAAGTTATCCGTGTTTCTCTGACTCCGGGACATGAGAAAATGTCTGCAAAAGTCTGCTACGAAATCGGAAACAGACATGCACCGCTTTTCTGGGGAGAGAATGATACGTTTATCACGATTTATAATGAGCCAATGCTTGTTATGCTTCAGAAAATCCATGGAGTTCAGGCGGAGAAAGAAGTGCTGAAGCTGGACTTTGACAGGAGAATTTCTGCAAGTATTCATAATCATCATCATTAATAACAACGGAGGTTCTTCATGTCAGAAAAACAGTTCTATCTTCTACAGGTAAATGATGCGCTGTTCCCTATCGGAGGATATTCCCACTCCCAGGGACTTGAGACTTATATTCAGCGTGGAATTGTCCACAATGTAGACACAGCCAGAGAGTACATCACTCACAAAATCAAATGGAATCTTGCGTATACAGAACTTCTGGCAGCCAGACTTGCATACGAAGCTGCAGAGAAAAAAGACCTGCAGGAACTTCTGTACCTGGAAGAACTTCTGGAAGCATCCAGAATTCCTATGGAACAGAGAGAAGCTGCCAGAAAAATGGGTTCCCGTTTTGCAAAGACCATTGAAAAGCTGGGGCTTTCTATCAGTGAAACAGGGATTTTCAGAGAATATCTGGATGCAAGAAAGGGAAAAGCAGTAAATCATTGCTGTATTTACGGAGTTTTTTGTGCGGAAATGCAGATTCCTCTGGAAGAGGCGCTGACACATTATCTATACGCCCAGACATCTGCAATCGTCACCAACTGCGTAAAAACAATCCCCCTCAGCCAGACATCCGGGCAGCAGCTTCTGAGTGGATGCTATGGGGAATTTGATGAGATATTAAAGGATGTCATGAACAGAAGTGAGGAGGACTTATGTCTCTCTGCGCCTGGATTTGATATCAGAGGAATCCAGCACGAGAAGCTGTATTCCAGGCTATATATGTCTTAGCTTGAATTTGGTATTAGTTTATTCCAGGCTCAAGCGTGGATAGAAACAGAATCATGTGTATAATATGAAATCTTCAAAAATAATATGTGGAAAGTCAGTAAACAGATTATAAGAAGCTATCAACAAGTAAAGTAGAAAAGAGGAAATCGGTTATGTCATACGTAAAAATCGGAGTTGCCGGACCTGTAGGTTCCGGAAAAACAGCACTTATTGAAGCACTGTCAAGAAAGATGGCAAAGGATTACAGTATTGGTGTCATCACAAATGATATCTACACAAAAGAAGATGCCCAGTTCCTTGTAAAGAACAGCGTTCTTCCTGTAGAAAGAATTATTGGTGTAGAGACAGGCGGATGCCCTCACACAGCCATCCGTGAAGATGCTTCCATGAATCTGGAAGCAGTAGATGAGATGATGGAACGCTTCCCTGATATTGAACTTCTTTTCATCGAAAGCGGCGGAGATAACCTGTCTGCAACATTCAGTCCGGAGCTGGTAGATGCAACCATCTTCGTCATTGATGTAGCAGAAGGAGATAAGATTCCGCGTAAAGGCGGTCCTGGAATCACACGTTCTGATCTTCTTGTAATTAATAAGATAGACCTGGCTCCATATGTAGGTGCAAGTTTGGAAGTAATGGAAAGAGACTCCAAAAAAATGCGTGGTGACAGACCATTCCAGTTTACAAATATCCGCGGAGATGAGAACGTAGATAAAGTGGTAGAGTGGATCAAGAAAAACGTACTCCTGGAAGGAATGTAAAGGAAAATGCCTATGGATAACAAATTCGGAAAAATATCCCGCATCAGCGCCTGCGCAGCCTTAAAAGACGGAAGGACTATTCTGGAAGATCTGTCTTTTACAGCACCATACAAGATCATGATGCCTTTCGAAAAAGAAAACGGTGGGATCCAGATCATGCCGCTCTGTGCTTCCGCAGGAATTATGGCAGGTGATTCCCAGGAATTTTTCTACCATGTAAAGGAAGGTGCAGATCTGGAAGTCCTGTCCCAGTCCTTTGAGAAAATCCACAAAATGGACGAAGGCTCAGCCGCCCGAACCATTGAAGTGCAGGTAGACAAAAACGCCATATTATATTACTATCCACAGCCGGTGATTCCTTTCGCACAGTCAGCCTTTGACAGCAAAATGACTATCCATCTGGAAGACGCAACCTCCCGTTTATTCCTGCTGGAGATCATCTCCTGTGGTCGAAACGCTCATGACGAACGTTTTCAGTACCGCAGATTCTCCTCAAAAGTCCTGCTGTACAGAGGGGACAAACTCATCTATCGCGATAACACCCGCTACGAACCGGACAAAATGCCCATGGAAGGAATCGGAATGTACGAGGGCTACACACATATGGCAAACCTGTTTCTTTCTAAGATCTGCAGCAGAGATGGTGAAAGTTGCAGTCAGGAATCCGGAACTGTCAAAACGGCAGATTCAACAATCAATCTGGAACTTCAGGAAAAAATCTGGCAGATCCTTGACGAAGATTCAGAAATAGATGGCGGAGTTACCCGTCTCACAACCGGAGATCTGGCATTGAGAATCTTCGGTTATCGTGCTCAGAAACTGCAGCAGGTAGCGGAAAAAATAAAAAAAATATACGAAACAGAACAGAGATAAAAAATGGCGGGATTTCCCGCCATCAGATTGTAGATAAACTTGGTGTTGGGCTATACACATTATACGTGCATAGCCTCGATCCATTCTTTTTCTTTAAATCCGGTAAGTACAAAGTCATCCCCGATTACCAGCGGTCGTTTCACCAGCATTCCGTCTGTGGCAAGAAGCTTCAGCTGTTCATCTTCAGACATATCTTTTAACTTATCTTTCAATCCCATTTCCTTATAGAGCATCCCACTTGTATTAAAGAATTTCTTCAGTGGAAGACCACTTTTGGTGTACCATTCTTTTAATTCTTCATAGGTAGGATTTTCTTCTTTAATAGCCCGTTCTTCATAACTGATATTGTGTTCATCCAGCCATTTCAGAGCTTTCATGCAGGTGCTGCATTTGCGGTAAACTAAAACTTTCATAGACATTCTCCTCGTATAGATTTATCGTAACTATTTACAGGTAATTACTTCCTCCATTATTGTTCCAGATAGATATATCATAAATTGGAAAGGGCGATTTTGCAAGAGAATGTTATAGAAGAATTGTAAGGTTCAGGTTTTCATGTTAATATATCCATATACAAAAGAAAAAACAGTCCCAGTTCCCCGGAGAGGAGAAATCATGCGTGATGAGACGAAGATGGACGTATATACGTCTGGAGTGACTGGCGCAGAGTATGATGCAGGAATGAAACAGCTTATGAGCAATAAAGAGATTATTGTTCCCATCCTGCAGATGACAGTGTCGGAGTTTAAAACGTGCTCACAGGAAGAAATTCTACAGTGTTTAGATATTTCTTCTATTACAAAAGATGATTTCGTAAGTGATATACCAAATATAGAAAGGGATTTGAGATTAACAAAGGAAGACAGTGAATTGTCGTCTCTGGTGGAGAAGCTGGTACGATTTGATATTCGGTTTAAAATAATAAATCCAAAGTTATCTACAGAGAGGATAAGAGTGAATTTACATATTGATATGGAAGCGCAGAAAAGTTACCACCCAAGTAATCCGTCATATCCTATATTAAAACGTGCAGTATATTATGTAGCTCGAGACCTTTCATCTCAGTTGAGTACTATTACGCAGACTACAGATTATTCAAAGCTGGAAAAATGTTATTCCATATGGATCTGTGCGGAGGATGTGCCAAAGAAACTGCAGAATACGTTGACGGAATATTCTTTTTCTAAGAAGGATATCATAGGGATGGCAGATGAACCAGAAGAGGATTATGATCTCTTGACAGTAGTTATAATCCGACAGGGAAGAGATACAAATGAGAAAGGAATATTTGATTATCTGAAAGGGCTTTTTACTGGCGATATAAAGAGAATAAAAAGATATTCACATATAGAATGGTCAGAACCATTTCAAAAGGAGGCGAGTAAAATGACAGGATTTGGAGATATGATTTACGAAAGAGGAATACAACAAGGAATGATTCTTGGCGCTCTTATGAGTGGAAAAACTCCGGAAGAGGTTTCGAAGATGCTGAATTTGCCTCTGGAGGAAATAAAAAAAGTTCAGGAACAACAGATGACTGCGAACAGATAGTAAAAGAAAATTACTGATATAAAGTTAATAGGGAACTGGGAAATCTATGATTGAAAAGAGTTAAGTCTATGTATATTACAATATATAGGCTTAACTCTTTTTCTGAATCTGAAAAGTATAAAAGGTAAGTGTAAAATAGTTTGGATTTTTTATTGCATCAACCACAACAAATTTATATATGGAAATTCTGCAAAAAATATGTTACCGCTTTCATAAAAACTGACGAAATTAAAAACCAAAAACTTAAATCATGCACAAAAACAAATTATGGACTGTATTGAAAAAGCAGAAAAACTGATAAATAAAGAAAAGCTTCAGAGTTTCTTTCCGGCAGCAGATCTGAAAGATGTATTAATGGCACATGAACTTTTTCATGGAATTGAATACAGAAAAAGGAAGCAGATTTTTACCCAGACAGAGAAGATTGAATTGTGGAGACGCCCGTTTTCCAATAAATCAAAAATCTTATGTTTAAGTGAGATGGCAGCAATGGCGTTTGCAAAGCGTATGACAGGGATCAGCTGCTCCCCATATGTGCTGGATGTGCTTCTCATGTATTGTTACAACGAAGAAGCAGCCATTGCTTTATATGAGGAAATCCTTGAAGCAGCAGGGATCAGAGAAAGGGAAGAAGAATGTTAACAACAACAATTGATCATGCAGAGAAATACAATTACCTTGGAGAACGTTTCAGGAAAGCATTTGCATTTCTGAGAGATACTGATTTCTCCGTTCTTTCAGAGGGAAAAGTTGAGATAGATGGAGAGAACATTTTTGCAGAAGTTCAGGAATATGTGACAAAACCGGAAAACGAATGCAGATTTGAATCTCATAAGAAATATTTTGATATTCAGTATATGGCAGAGGGCGAAGAATACTTCGGATTTATTCCTCTCGAAGAGCTGAAAAAGGATACAGGATATGATGAAACCAGAGATCTGGAATTCTACCAGTTTCCGGAAGTAAACGGAAGAATCCATCTGAAAAAAGGTGATTTTGCAGTAGTATCTCCGGATGATGGTCATCAGCCGAGATGTATAGGAAAAGCACCATGTAAAGTAAAGAAAATCGTAGTAAAGGTAAAAGTAGACTAAATCGTTTAAAAAGCAGGTAAAGAAAAGTCCGGATTCCCTGAAATCTTGAAAAAAGTGCCGCATCGTGTATAATATCTATAGAATTAGATGAGAGAAAGTTATTGGATACAAAGGAAACAGTAACATCAGAAACGATTAGGAGACAAAGACAAGGGAAAAATATGAATATATATGACATTGCCAGGGAGGCGGGAGTTTCAATAACCACAGTATCCCGTGTGATCAACAAAAAGGGATACGTCAGTGAGAAGACAAGAAAAAAGATTCAGGATGTACTTGACAGAAATGAATATCATCCAAGTGACATTGCAAGAGGTCTTGTTTCGGGATCTATGAAAACAGTTGCAATTGTTGTTGTGGATGTTCGTGTTCCCCATTATGCGTTGACTTCCTATATTATGGAACAGAGGTTATCTGATGAGGGATACATGGTTCTGGTATGTAATACCGGTGAGAAAGAAGAGGACTGCAGGAAATATTTATGTATGCTTGCAAACCGTCATGTATATGGAATCATTCTGGTGGGATCGATCTTCAACAGACTTTGTGATGAAGAGACACTGAATCTTTTAAGTGACATTCCGATTGTTATGGCAAACGGAAAGATTGACAGGGACAATATCCATGCAGTTCTGGTTGATGAAGCATACGGAATGGAACTTGCCACCGAACATTTATATGAAAGAGGACGCAGAAAACTTGCTTATGTGATCGATAAGGATACTAATGCCGCTGACAGAAAGCGGAAAGGCTTTCTCAGAGAAATGAAAAGGCTTGGATATGAGGATCCTGAAAAAGATGTTTACCACACTTCCTATGGACTGGAGGGCGGAGCACAGATTGCAGAAGTTTTACGTGAGAAAGGATATGACGGAGTTGTATTCGGAGAAGATCTGACAGCAGTCGGAGCTCTGAATCAGTGGAAAAAAGACGGGGTGAAAATCCCGGAAGAGATTTCCCTGATCGGATGCAATAATTCGGAATATTCCTATGTATGCAGCCCTGCACTTACCACAGTAAACAATAAAGGTGAAGTGCTCAGTGAGCTGACAGTAAGAATGCTTCTGGATGTTCTGGAGAAAAAGAAAGAACTTGCTTCTTTGATCGTTCTTCCGGAACTGGTGGTGAGGGAGACGACATAATCCAGCCGGAAAGGAAATTATGTCAGAAGTTATATTATTTGGAGAGCCAATGGCAATGTTCGTAGCCAAAACCTGCGGACCATTACATGAAGTAGAAGAATTTACAAGAATGCTTGCCGGTGCAGAGGTAAATGTAGCAATCGGACTGAAACGCCTGGGACATTCTGTTGCATATGTAACCAAGCTTGGAACAGATCCATTTGGAACTTATATTGAGAATAAACTGAAATCAGAAGGTCTTGATGTCCAGATTTCAAAGGACGAAGATCATTTCACAGGTTATCAGCTGAAAGGCAAAGTAATGGAGGGTGATCCTGAAGTATTCTATTATAGAAGAAACAGCGCAGCATCCTGTCTTTCTGTAGAAGATATTGAGAAGGTGGATCTGGAAGGAGCAAGAGTCCTGCACATTACAGGAATCCCACCGGCACTTTCCAAAAGCTGCCGTGAAGCAACTTACCGTCTGATCGAACGTGCGAGAGAAAAAAACATGCTGGTCAGTTTTGATCCAAACCTCAGGCCAACTCTCTGGGAGAGTCAGGAAGTGATGATAGAAACGATCAATGACATTGCATCCAGGGCAGATATTGTACTTCCGGGAACAGCTGAGGGAAAAATCCTTATGGGAAGTGATAAACCGGAGGAAATCGCAGAATTCTACCGTAAGAACGGAGCAAAAGCCGTAATCATTAAAGCTGGCGGTGCCGGTGCTTACGCAGACTGGGAAGATGGAAAAGCTTTTTATCCCGGATATAAAGTAAAAGAAGTTGTAGATACAGTGGGAGCAGGTGACGGATTTGCAGTTGGAATCCTGAGCGCATGGCTTCAAGGTCTGCAGATGCCGGAAATGGTAGACAGAGGAAATGCTATCGGGTCTATTCAGGTATCTGTTGCAAGTGATAATGAGGGACTTCCGACAAAAGAAGAACTGGATGCTTATATGAAAGGGGCAAAATAAAATGAGACTGCAGGTAGCGATAGACCGTGTGACAGTAGATCGTGCGGCAGAAATCATAGACCAGACTCATGGATGTGCGGATATCATTGAGGTTGGCACATCCCTGATCAAGGATTACGGACTTTCAGGCAGTGTAAAAGTTCTGAAAGAGAAATATCCGGAGCAGTGTATTCTGGCAGACATTAAGACCTGCGATGAAGGTGAATATGAATTCAGAAAGACCTATGAAGCAGGTGGAGATATCCCTACGATTATGGGATATTCTTCTGTTTCCACATTAAAAGCATGCCAGAAAGTAGCGGAAGAATTCCAGAAAGAGTACATGATCGATCTGCTGGAAGTATCTGATGACAAGCTTGAAATTCTGAAGAAAGAATTTCCGGAAGCAATCTTCTGTGTACATCTGCCCTCTGATGATCAGGGTGTTGGACTTGAAGAACTTGTAAAACATATGTGTATGAAACTGACGGGTGTAGAAAAGATTGCAGTAGCAGGTGGCGTGAAACTGGAGAATATCGACCTGATGAAACGTTATGGAATCGATACAGTAATCGTCGGCGGTGCAATCAGCAAAGCAGCAGATATCAGAGAAGCAGCAGAGGCATTTGCACAGGAAATCAGGAGGCAGAAATAATGGTAGAAGTATTACAGGATATTATGCAGGAAATCGAAGATGTCATTGATAAAGTAAAAGACGAAGAGTTACAGGCGGTTATGGCAGAACTTGACAAGAGCAGGAGAGTATTTGTTGCAGGAGAGGGCCGTTCCGGTTTTTCTGCAAGAGGATTTGCCATGCGTCTGATGCATATCGGATATACAGTATATTTTGTTGGAGAAACTATCACACCGGCAATGCAGGCCGGAGATGTATTTATAGGAGTATCCGGTTCCGGAAAGAGTGCCAGCGTGGTAAATGATGCAAAGAAAGCAAAAGACGCAGGACTTACTGTGATCGCAGTGACAAGCAAACCGGAATCCCCGCTTGCGGAAGCTGCAAAAACAGTGCTTGTGATCCCTGGAACTGTAAAAGGAGATACAGGGGAAGCAAGAGGTTCCATCCAGCTCTTAAGTTCCCTTTTTGACCAGAGTCTTCATATTACTCTGGATGCGCTCTGCCTGCTTCTCAGCAGAAGAGACCATACAGCAAACGAAACAGCAACAAAAGCACACTGGTAAAAGGAACGCTCGGGAAAGCAGAGGTATGAGATGATTAGATTTGGCGTGATCGGCACGAATTTTATTACAGACCGTTTTCTTAAAGCTGGAGAATGCTGCGGGGAATTTAAACTTGTGGCAGTCTATTCCAGAACTATGGAGCGTGCAAAGGAATATGCACAGGTTCATGGTGCAAAATATGCATTTGACACATTAGAGACTCTGGCAGAATGTGAAGAAGTGGACGCAGTTTATGTAGCCAGCCCGAATGCATGTCACGCAAAGCAGAGTATTCTGATGATGGAACATGGGAAACATGTTCTCTGCGAAAAGGCAGTTGCGTCTAACAGCAGAGAATTAGAAGAAGTGCTGGCAGCGGCAGAGAAAGCGCAGGTTGTTTTCCTGGAAGCGGTACGTCAGATTTATATGCCTGGATTTCAGGCGATTCAGGAGAATCTGCATAAGCTTGGAACTATCCGGCGTGCAAGTTTTTCATACTGTAAATATTCCAGCAGATATGACAACTATAAGAATGGAATTATTGAAAATGCATTCAACCCGAACCTGTCAAACGGTTCACTGATGGATATTGGTGTCTATGGAGTCCACATGCTGGGAGCATTTTTCGGTATGCCAGAGAGAATCCAGAGTGCAGGACTGAAGCTTTCCAATGGTGTAGACGGTGAAGGAACAATCCTTGCTGAGTATGCCGGAATGTTGGCAGAAGTAACTTACTCAAAAATCAGTGATCTGAACATTCCAGCGCAGATTCAGGGAGAAAACGGAACCATGCTTATTGAGCAGATGACAGAACCTGTCAAACTTACGATCATCTCACGTGATGGAAGTGAAGAAGTCATCGAACTTCCGGAAACAGAGCCGCCTATGGTACATGAGATAAGGAAGTTTGCTGAACTTGCAGAAGCCGGAACTGTTAATCATAAATATCTGGAAAACAGCAGAATAGAAATGAAGATCATAGACGAGGCAAGAAGACAGCAGGGAATTGTGTTCCCGGCAGATACTCAGTAAGTCAGAGAATTTATCTGCTTAATTGAATCTGATAAGTGATTAGTTTTTTACCTGTTGACGCACGGCAAAGATATCTGACGCAGGATTTTACGCTCTGCTGGACTGGATTAAGATGCATTATTTGCTAGGATTGCTATAGATTGAATAGCAGGTTATGAATAAGTAATGAAGCGGATGATTTTATCCACTTGATTATTCTTCAATTAAGAAAGAAGGAATAAAAAATGGCTAATAAATTAATGGAAGAAATGAAAGAAAAGATCCATGCAATGAAAATTGTACCTGTAGTAAAACTCAACGATGCAAAAGATGCAGTACCTCTTGCCAAAGCACTGGTAGAGGGTGGAATCCCATGCGCAGAAGTTACTTTCCGTACAGATGCAGCTGTAGAATCTATCAAAAAAATGCTGGAAGCATATCCGGATATGCTGGTAGGTGCCGGAACAGTACTTACAACAGCGCAGGTTGATGCAGCAATTGAAGCAGGCGCCAAATTTATCGTAAGTCCTGGACTGAATTCCAAAACAGTAAAATACTGCCAGGAAAAAAATATCCCAATTCTTCCGGGTGTAGCAACTGCAAGTGAGATCGAACAGGCATTAGAACTGGGACTTGATGTAGTGAAATTCTTCCCGGCAGAAGTAAACGGAGGACTTCCTGCGATCAAAGCACTCTCTGCACCATATCACATGATGCAGTTCATGCCGACCGGCGGGGTAAATCCGCAGAATGTAAAAGAGTACCTTTCTTTCGATAAAGTTCTCGCATGCGGCGGAACCTGGATGGTAAAAGATGCCCTGATCAATGCCGGAGAATTTGACAAGATCAAAGAAATGACAAGAGAAGCAATTGAGCTTGTAACAGAATAAAGATTTTAATATAGGAATGGATTGTTTGCCCTTAGGCAGCTGCACTTATTATCGTGCAGCTGCCTTTTTAATGTCATAGAATAAGGTTCCAATAACATTAAAAAGCCTTCTATGCAGGAGCTTTTTTGGGTGCACATTTACAGTTTATAAAAAGCTGCAATTTTTCATTCAAAAATTCACATGGAAATTGTATAATGGATTCATAATGAATAAGTAATACCTGAGGATAAGAAGTAGGAATAAAAGAAAAAGTATTCACAATAATGGGAAAGAGAAAAAGTATGGGAGAGAACAGTAACAGACCGGGCAGCAGTCAAAACTGCTATCTGCCCGAGAATACTATATTGGACGGCAGATATCGAATCCTGCGTGTCCTTGGAATGGGAGGCTTCGGTATCACCTATGAAGCAATTAATGAAAAAGTAAACCGTCACGTAGCAGTAAAAGAGTTCTGGGACAGAGATTACATGGAGCGTCAGGGGACAAAGGTTGCAGTTATAGATGAAACAGCCGGTGAACGCTTTCGTGATATAAAATCAAAATTTTTAAGAGAAGCCAGAAGACTGGGAGATTTCACTACAGAACAGGGAATTGTTCATGTACTGGATTATTTTGAAACAAATAATACCGCCTATATTGTAATGGAATATGTAAGTGGGATTACTCTGGCGCAATATCTGCAGCAGAGCGGACAGGTAGCACCGCAGGAAATGTTTCGCCTTCTTTTTCCGCTTATGGAAACCCTGGATAAGGTTCATAAAAACGGCGTCATCCACCGTGATATCAGCCCGGACAATATTAAACTGGTACGCACAGAGAACGGAGAAACCAGTGTAAAATTGCTGGATTTCGGGTCTGCCAGAGCCTATGCTGATAATAAAACCTATACCATTGAACTGAAAGAAGGATATGCACCACTGGAACAGTATTCAGACAGCGAACAGGGACCATGGACGGATGTATATGCACTGTGCGCAGTTATTTACCGCGGAATTACCGGAGAGAAACCCATCAGCGCTACTGTAAGAGCCATGAATGGAATACTTCTCATGCCTTCTCAGCGAGGTATCACAATAGATGCAAGACTGGAACGCATCCTGAAAAAAGGCCTGAGTCTGCAAAGAGAAAGCAGATATCAGTCCATCGAAGAAATGCTTGCAGAACTGAAACCAATCCTGGAACCAAAGAAGAAAAAAAGAACAGGAAAGAAAAATATATTTTTTCTGGGAATCAGCTGTGCCTGCTGTGTCCTGGGAGCTAGTGCTTTCTTTGGCTGGAACTACTACAAAACCCATCAGGCATTTTTCAAATTTCACGGAAAAGAAACAACTACACTCCTTCTGGCACCCTACGACAATGTAGGGGCACAGGACTACCAGAAAGATATCAAAACTATGAAAAGCAGACTGGATATTGCGGTAGGAGAAGAGAATTATATTCTTACGGAAAAAGAAGATGGATTGAAGCTGGAGATTCCGGTGGAGTTTTTTGAGGAAAAAGAGAAAACAGATGATGAAGAACAAGAGCAGAGTCTGGAAGAATATATTAATGATTATGTTATGACATTAGTGGCGGCAGCCCAGAAAAAAACAATTACAGTAATAGAACCGAAAGGAAATGGTTCATTTAATTTGTCAAGAGCAACATTAGATGAAGATGAAATTCTTTTGGCTGAAAAGAAAGAAGGAAAAATTCCTATAGATTATTATCTTCCAGACAAAATTGGAATTGATCCGGAAGAAGCAGACGCTTATGTGGAAGTAAAGATTTCAGAAAAAGCGGCCAAGAGAATCAAAGAGAAATTGCAGAGCCTCGCACAATCCGGTAAAGGAACCAATCGAAGTTATATGTGGCTGACAACAGATCCCTGTTATCCGGAATTTGTGAATCATACTTATGGTACAGACCCGGATGGAGATTGGACGACTTATTACAAACCACTTTATTCAGATGATGATAAATGGAGATTTTTGTGGCAGGGTCGGCTAAGCGAAACGTATCAGGTACTGGATGAGATATCAGCAGACTGGGAAGAACAAAGTGATATGTGGGGAACTTTTCAGCATAAAGCAGACGACATTAAGGGACCGTTTGTATTTGCTGAATATACGAGCGATGATACTGCAGATACAATGAAAAAGAAAGGTGACGGTAACTGGCTGGAAACAATCTATGATCTGAAGAAAAGACTGGATACATTAGAGATTCCATATGCATTTGGTACATTTCCAGAAGGGCGAAACAAATTTGCTGTAAAAATAGCTCAAAAAGATGTAAGCAAGTTTATTCTTGAAAAACTTCCGGAAAATCTGACAAGTTCTAATCTTAAACTTTCTTCGGAAGATGATACGGATAATGCTTTCAATGGCTGGGACTGGGAAGTGCAGCTTGAAGATTCAAATGATATAACATTGAGTTATAAATTAAATCCGGATTATGAAGGTGAGTCTGAAAGAAGCCAATTAAGGGATTGGGAAGAGTCGGTTAAAGATGGAATTGTATTAAGAGCCTGGGATTATGAACTAGCAACAGTAAATTCTGAAGATGTTGAGCCTGGAGAAGACTTGAAATTAAATATAAGTTTGCAGAACGATTCCCACATTTTTGAAAAGGAGGATATACCATTACTTAAATTTATAGTTTGTGTACAGGATCAGTCGAAATCTCCTCTTTCAGAATATCAGTTATCAAATGTACGATATTTTGCCAGGGAGAATGAACCGGAAAAAGAGCCGCAGGAAGAAAATGAGAATTATAAAATGGAAACAGGTTTCCTGAAAAAAATAAAATCGATACTGAATGGAATCAATGAAGAGGCAGATGCAGAAGAATCAACTGATGATGTTTATGGACATGAAATAAGAATTTGTCTTAACAGGAATACCTATGGTGAGGAATATGGAGAACAGACAGTGAATGATATAGAAGCATTATGGGAAGAGACAGATTGGTTAAAAGGAAATACCTATTTGAAAATATTTCCCGGAAATCGAATGATTGGAGAAAACATTACCATATATCAGGGATATCAGGATTGGAAAGACGATAAGAAGGAATGGAAACTTTCATATACATATACAGATTCTGGAGATCAGGAACAGCAAAAAATAATGGAATTGCTTAAAAAAAGCAGTGTTTTACAAAAATATGTAACAGAAGACAGTTTTGTTTACGGTGCAATATGGCAGTAGAAAAGGTGTATAAAGATGGCAATTAACAAAGTATCAATCGGAAGTCTGCTGGATGATCGATATGAAATTAAAAGAATATTGGAAGCAGGATCTGATACAGCACGTTATGAAGGATGGCATAAGCGTGTACAGAAAAAAATCCTGATCCAGGAGGTGGATCTTCAGAAAGAAGAAATAGAGGAGATCCTTTTCAGAGCCCGCCAGTTGGGAGACTTTTCAGATCTGCCAGGGCTTTGTCATGTATCAGATCAGTTTGAATATGGGGATAAAGCCTATATTATCTATGATTATCCGGAAGGTATCAGCCTGGAACAGTATGTCGGACAAAAAAAGAGGATATCTGAAGAAGAACTGACAGAGATGTTTCTGCCAGTTTTGAGAAATCTTCAGAAACTTCAAAATGCAGGAATACGAAATCTGACTGTTTCCACAAAAATGTTATACAGAAATGAGAATGGGGAATTATGTCTTGTACCAAAGATCGTGGATTATGAGGCGGATGATGTTGAGTATACTTATTCTGTGTGTGAAATTTTTTATGAGTGCCTTTCCGGGAAAAAACCTCAGGACATATTCGTACGTGTTCTCTTTGATGAGACAGAGCCACTGGAAACATGCGACCCGAAAGGAAGTGCAGAATTCCATAAAATTGTGGAAAAAGGAATGAATACAGATTCGGAATGTGGATTTCACACACCGGAAGAATTATATGAAGCTTTGGACAACTGGAAGAAGGACAATATAAAGCAGAAAGGAAATTCACTGTATCTTATTGGCGGGTGGCTTCTTATGGGAATTCTGGCAGTGGCAGTGCTGTTTGGAGTATACAAAAAATATGAGGAACAGATTCGATTTCTGGGAGTGGAGACAGAAACGATTATGCTGATTCCGCCTGATGAAATGAAGCAGATAGATTATAAAGATTCTGTGGAAATTATCAAAAACAGAGTAAAAAAATTGTCACAGGATCATAAGTACTGGGTTGAAGATGATGATGGTAAGATTAGAGTAGTAATTCCCTATGGACTTTATAAAGAAACAGGAAATAAACTGGAAACATATCTGACAAAACCTCTGAAACTGCGGATTGGCACGATTGCGAATGACAACGGAACCTGGGTGCGACAGGAAGGGGACATAGAGATTCCTCAAAAAGAAATCCAATCCATTAAAGAAATAGAACTTTCGGAGGAGGAAAAGGATGCGCAGGAAAATGGTTCTGCCAAAGAATTAAAAAAGGTTGAGGTAATTCTATCAGATGAGATGGCAGAAAAACTGAAAAATACGATGATTCCCCAATTAAATGTGTCAGGATACGAAAGAGTAGATATGGGGGGATTTCTGGAAGATGTAAATGATTTTTATACAGCAGAAGTAGATGGTGGTGATTGGCATAAAGTATATATTTTAGAATCTCCCTGGATGGAACTGGTTTTTCCTGTACTGATGGATGAGAATTTGAAAAATGAGTTCAAAATGAAAGAAGAGATTCCTACGGACTGGATAAACAGAAGTTCTGATCTTTTTACAAACTGGATGAGTGAAGACCAGGTAGAAGAACCTTCCGTAAAATTGAAGTACGGTGCTTATAAGAAAAAAATGGATGAGGGAGATTATTATCATAATCTGGGAGATCTGGCAGAACGCTTGGAGTGTCTGGAAATTCCGTATGCGATAGGAACAGAGAAAGATAATAAAAATATCTTTGCGATAAAAGTACGGCAGAAAGACATGTCAGAATTTGTAGCGGATATACTTGGAGAAGTGGGAGAAACATCCCAGATTAGATTGACTGACCGTTGGGGAAAGCAGTTATATTTTTCGAATTGTGAGATTAAAGCAGAGGATGATAAATGGACGTTATGTTTTGAAAGTACTAATAAAAATATGAAAGAATTTATGACGTCTGTTCTTGAAGATGATGGAAATGTTTACCTGAAAGCAGCGTATAGTTATGATATAGCAAAACTGAAACTGAAGGAAATGCCTGCAGGAACAGGAGGAGAAGAGGAATACGATAAGAAGTATTATGAGCTTACGTTTGACAATGCGTTGATGAGTAAGTCAGGGAAATTTTCTAAAGACATGAAAATACTGGCAGAACTTTTTAATATTCTTGGACAGGAAGGAAAAATGAATACGGACTACAATCTAAAATATAGTCAGTATAGCAGTAAAGAACAGGTGGTTTCTGAAAAAGAAGAAAGCAGGTCAGCATGGGAATTTTATCCGCATGATGCAACGATAGTAAAGGAGAGTATTGAGCAAATAGATCCGGATGCAAAAGTTCAGATTAACAAAGGTTTCAATAATAATTTATTTATTAAATTTTATATGGATGAGGAAAATTACGATATAGAAGAAGTTTCTGAACGAATCCTGAAGATCTGGCAGGAAGGAAAAATGAACAGGAGCAATTGTGATTTTTGTTTCTATATAAATGATGTAAGAAAAGGTCCCTACATAAGTTTTCATAGAATATATCCGGAAGAGGCATGGATGCTAAGCGTTACGGATTCTATTTTTGGTACTGACAAGGAAAAATTCGAAGCCCTAAACAAAAAAATCCAGGAACTCTTTGTACAGGAGCCATACATAACTTTGTCATAGTGTTTAAAATATATTATCTGTTTGATTAAAAATGGAGATATGATATACTTTTTCGTAAAGTTAAAATAATTACAGAAAATAAAAAACAACAGGAGGAAAGTGTATGAGCAACAGCACGTTGGAAAGCAAGAAAAAGACAGAAAACGGCGTGAAGCGCATGGCTTTTTCTGTACTGGCAATTCTTTTTCAGGTTGGATTTATGTTGGTAGTTTTCAAGCGGTTAAATGCATATGCGGGAGTGATCGATCTGTTTACCCGTATTTTTGCAATTGTTCTGGTATTGAAGATTTATGGCAGTCATCAGACTTCAACTATGAAAACACCGTGGATCATTTTGATACTGGCATTTCCAATTATGGGTGTGACATTATTTCTGCTGATAGGTCTTAATGGCGGAACCTGGAAAATGCGGTCAAGATATGAAAAGATTGATGCAAAATTATTGCCACTGCTTCCAAAAAATAGTGAAATTCAGAAGAAACTTCAGGATAAAATTCCCAAAGCGGGAGGTATTTCTTCTTATTTATCCAGTTATGCCGGATATCCGGTTTATCAGAATACAGATATGATCTATTATGACGAGGCCATCAAAGGACTGAATGCACAGCTTGAAGATATGAAGAACGCCGAGAAATTTATCTTCATGGAGTATCATGCGATTGAAGATGAAGAGGCATGGCACAGAATTCAGAAAATTTTGGAAGATCGTGTGAAGGCGGGCGTTGAGGTGCGGGTTTTCTATGATGATATGGGTTCTATTGGTTTTGTAAACATGGATTTTGCACGAAAGCTGGAAAGTGTTGGTATTAAATGCCGTGTATTCAATCCATTTTCGCCGGGCTTTAATATGTTTCTGAATAACAGAGATCACCGTAAGATTACGGTAATCGATGGAAAAGTGGGATACACAGGGGGCTATAATCTGGCAAATGAATATTTTAACATTACACACCCTTATGGAATGTGGAAAGATACAGGGGTGCGCATGGAAGGTGATGCAGTACGCTCTCTGACAGTGGCCTTTCTGGAAATGTGGAATGCTGTCAGCAATGCACATCCGGATGAAATTGACATGGAACAGTATCTTCAGCCGCATCCATATCAGGCAAAGCAGAACGGCTATATTCAGCCTTATGCAGACAGTCCTCTGGATGGGGAACAGGTTGGTGAAGAAGTGTATATCAGTATGATCAACAAAGCTGAGAAATATTGCTGGTTTATGACACCGTACCTGATTATTACGGATGAGATGGCTCATGCACTTTCACTGGCAGCGAAACGTGGCGTGGATGTAAGGATCATTACCCCTGGAATTCCAGACAAAAAACTAATCTACAGTGTAACAAGGTCCTTCTATAATGGATTGGTGATCAATGGAGTTCGTATCTTTGAGTGGACACCTGGATTCTGTCATGCAAAGATGTGTGTGGTGGATGACTGCATGGCTACCTGCGGAACCATTAATATGGATTATCGAAGTCTTTATCATCATTTTGAAAATGGATGTTTCATGGCGGGTTGTGATGTGGTACTGGACATCAGACATGACCTGGAACATACAATATCAGAGTGCAGAGAAGTAACTGATCAGTATAAAGAGGGACGCAGTGCAACACTCAGACTGGGACAGATGTTCCTGAGACTGTTTGCGGAACTGCTTTAATATTAAAAACGCTGTACTTGTAGATTTGGGGAATCTGCAGTACAGCGTTTTAGTATTATATTGGCCTATAATGAAATAATCTTTCCGATTATATCTGAGGCAGAGTATTTTATTTTTCCTCGTTTAATACATTCTCAAGAAATTTCACTGCATCTCTGACACAGTCATCACAGGAGCGTAACATTTTACCGGTTTCAACGCCCTTGAGATCTTTACAGATAACAGAACCATTCTGTTGCTTAAACTGATTCATGACAAAACGGACATCTCTGGAGGTTTCCATTCTGTTCTGATTGATTAAACCTGCAACAACTGCAGCACCTGAAATTGCGCCGCAGGTACCGTCCATAGTTCCAAGTCCTGCTCCGAAGCCCTGGGTGAGACTGAAGAGGGTATCTTCATCCATGTGAGCTTCTTCACAGAAAGAACAGGCAACTGCCTGTGCGCAGTTATAACCACAGTGTTTCTTTTCTACTGCTGTTTCACATTTTGAATTAGACATAGGTATGTACTCCTTTGTAATTTTGAAAATTTAACTGAATCACATAAATTCTCTGTTTCAATTGTAAAATTTTTCGGACATAGATATTAATGAATTAATCCGGATGAGTTAATCACGTCGTCCCAGCTTACTCTGCTGTTTATTCTCATACATATATTTATCTGCCTTATCAAACAATGTACGAAGTGTACATTCATTATAATCTGTAGATAATGCCCAGCCATGGGAATAGCTGATCTTAATGTGTGTAACATGGACAGGTGTGTGAATGACTGTCCATCAAGTGTTATGATAGCACTAAAATGGAGTATAGTTTATAGTAGTGTATAGCGTGTATCAAGTTATAATTATGAGGTTGAAAACTACGGTATACACAGATAATGCAGAAAAATGTGTATCACGTTTATATAGAGAATAACGTAGAAAAGGAGATGCTGAAAATGAGGAAACACATAAGTTGGATGTTACTTGCCGTTTGTATATTAGCAGGAGTTTTACTGACAGGATGCGGATCGAATAAATCAGATAATCAGAGCAGTGAAACCGCACAGAATACAGAGACTGAACAGGAGAGTTCAGCAACAGAAAATTCTGATGAAGCAGAAACAACAGCAGCAGTGACAGAAGCGGAAGCAACAGGAACACCTGCACAGGATGGCACAGAAAAAACAGGTAAAGTACTGGTTGTATATTACTCCGCAACAGGAAGTACAAAAGCAGTCGCAAATTATATTGCAGATACAACAGGTGGAGATTTATTTGAGCTGGAGCCTGTAGAGCCTTATACAGATGAGGATCTTGACTGGACAAATGACGACAGCCGAGTATCAAGAGAGCATGACGATGAGAGCCTGAGAGATGTAGATCTGGTTTCTACGACAGTTGATAATTTCGGTGAGTACACGGAGCTTGTCCTCTGTTACCCCATCTGGTGGTCAGTTTCAGCGTGGCCAGTAAACCAGTTTGTTAAAAGTAATGATTTTACAGGAAAAACGATAATTCCTGTATGTACATCAGCTTCCTCTGGAATTGGAGACAGCGGAAAACTTTTAGAGGAAATGGCAGGAACCGGAGACTGGCAGGAAGGAAAGAGATTTTCTTCTAATGCATCAGAAGAAGAGGTTCAGGACTGGGTAAAAAGTTTGAATCTGAACTAAATATAAAGAATGCTATGAGCAGCAGGAACAACGATAAAAAGTCGAGATTCCTGTTGCTTTTCTAATATTTGGTAACAATAGGCTGGTTGCACAGTATCTGCCCGGTCATTTCAGTAGATCTGCTGAATAGCTTTCTCCCGGAAGTGTGGTATAGTCTTGTGCTTGGAACAGAAAAACTACACAGAAGGGAGAAAACAATATGACAGTACAGCCAGATATCATCTGGAACGAACAATGTCTGGGGATACGGATAGGAGAACAGGTATGTATCTATCTGAAAAAGCATAATGCGGAATACCAGAGAATGCAAAAGAAAATACTGGAATTTATAGAAAAGTATCCAGTGATAGAAACATTTATGGAGACGAATCAGTCAATCAGCCTAACGGAAGAAGAGCATAAGGCAGTACATCGATATTTCCAACTGGAGAGCGAAAAGGAAATGATAGAAGAAGAGTACCATTTTTATATGGGACAGGCTCAAATGATTTCTTATGGAGCTATGCTGGGGAAAATAAAAAAAGCAATACTGGGAAAGCACACAGAAACTGCTAGAGTTGCTGATGGATACCTGGATTGATGAGATAGAAGAACAGCTGAAAGAAAATGTAGCGTACCAGGAAATGCTGGAAAAAATATCAAAATATGAAGAACAGGTTCAGACAATGGGATTATCAAAAGAAAAGCGAAAAACGATAGACGCATATGTTACTGAAGTCAGTGAAAGATGGATATTATATGCGGAATCTTTATATCAGGCCGGTATGCAGAAAATCTTAGAACTACTGAATCTGTAATAAGGACGAATAAAATGGGGAAGCACGAAAAGAACTTCCCCATTTGTCACTTCTATTCGTCTTTGCCATCAATGAGAAATATGTATGAAACCTGAAAGATTTCAGCAATGGCTTTTAATTCAAGATCAGTGACATAACGCTTGTTTGTTTCGATTCTGGTGATTACATTTTTATCCATATCGTAACCAGCTAACTGGAGTTTATAGGCAAGATCACGCTGAGACATATTGTGAGTCCTGCGAAGCTCAATCAACCGTTGGCTGATCAGATTCTTTTCACCAGACTGTGTCCTTGGCTTTGGCATTTTAAATCTCTTCCTCTCTGGTAAAAGGATGGCTTGTCTCACTTTTTGCACCATCTGTATTGATTTTAACGATTGGACAAGGTAGAATCGGTTGTAAAAGTGAGACAAAGCAGAAGAGAAGGGAGAAATATATGGAGCAGGCAAAGATAGAACAGCTTGCATTTTTATATCTATGCAGCGAGCATGATAAAAGGTTATTGCTGAAAAAAGAAAAAATGCCGTTAGCTGATTTTGACAGGTTGACCTATTTGATTTATCATTTGGGTTTTAAGGAATATCATATAAAAGTATGGATGGAATTTGCCGGAAACTTCAAAAAGGAATGGGCTTGCCTGGAAGCACTTCAGGAAACAGGTGGATGTGCTGGAAACATAGACAGTACAGAGTCAGAAGTCAGGCTCCATAAGATGTGGATTCAGGATTTTTGCGAAAATGCACCAATAGAAATCAGAGAATGGATACAGGAACTAGATTATCAATAAAAAATATGATACCATTGTCAATGAAAATGAATTTAGCAATTCGGAATTTGACAAGGAGGAACACTTGCTATGAGCAATGAAATTGAAATCGTACATGTTTTTCTCTATGTAAAGTTGGATGATGGACTTTGCATAGAGTAATTTAACCATCATAATTCCAACTTTGAGAAGACGAACATACGCAACAAAGGAGCTTCTTGTATAATTCAAATATAAGGAATTCCGAGAAAGAAGGTTGAGAAAAAAATACCTCAGTGTAAAATAAGATTACTGACTTTGGACGGTTAGTAAAAAATCTTATTGAACAGAGAGGTATCTGAAATGAATTATAACACACAGAACGCAAAAATTGCATCTATTACGGAAAAAACTTTAATCGTTGGTATTGATGTTGGAAGTGAAACTCATTATGCAAGGGCCTTTGACTGGCGGAATTATGAGTACTCAAAAAAGCCGATTGCTTTCAACAACGATGAAGCCGGGTTTGCTGCATTTAAGGCATGGATGGAAGACATGGCAGACAAACATGGTAAAGAGGTGGTGATTCCGGGTATGGAACCTACCGGTCATTACTGGCTGAACCTTGGAGCGTACCTGCAGGAACAGGGAATGAAGCCGGTGCATGTGAATCCGCATCATGTAAAGAAGTCCAAAGAACTGGATGATAACAACCCGAATAAGAATGACCGTAAAGATCCAAAAACAATTGCGGGACTGGTAAATGAAGGAAGATTTTCGTATCCATATATCCCAACAGGGATATACGCAGAGATCAGAAATCTGTCAAATCTTCGTATTCAGACGCAGGAAGAACTTACAAGGATCAAAAACCGGATTGCCCGATGGTTCAGTATTTATTTTCCGGAAATAAAAGACGTTTATAAAAACCCGGATGCTGTAAGCGGGATGATGGTGATCAAAAAGGCACCGTTGCCATGTGACATAAAAGAACTTGGCGTAGATGGTGTAAATCAGGTATGGAGGAATGCAAAGCTGAAAGGCGCTGGCTTAAAGAGGGCAAGGACCCTGGTATCAGCTGCGGAGCACAGCATCGGAAGTACAGAAGCACCTGGAAGTGCCAGAATAGAGATCCGTAACCTGCTGAACGATTATGAAGTATATAAAAACAGAATGGATGATCTGATGCGGGAGATAGAAGCGAAACTTTCTGAGATTCCATACATTGATAAACTGATGGAGATCAACGGGATCGGTTTAAAAACCGTAAGCTGTTTTATTGCAGAGGTGGGTGACATTCGTCGTTTTGATAACCCAAAGCAGCTGCAGAAACTGGCAGGTTATGCCATTGTTGCAGACAGTTCCGGCAAACACAACGGAGAAAGCCGCATCAGCCACAGGGGAAGAAAACGCCTGAGATATGCATTGTATGAAGCTGCGATATCTGTGATAGGAAAGAATAAAGAGTTTAGAGAAATCCATGACTATTACAGGACGAGGAAGCAAAATCCTTTGAAGAAGATGCAGTCAGTCATAGCGATTGCGTGCAAGCTGATCAGGATCTTCTACACGATACTGACAAAAGGTGTAGATTATGATGGTCAGAAGATGCTGAGTGATATCGTAAGGCCGGAAACAATAATGGCAGCATAAAAATATCAGGAAGCAGTATATCGTGGTTGGTTTGAGCATTTGAGTAAAGAATGCTTGAATGCTGAGACCAGCCACGGTAGCTGGAAGTATAAAAATCGGAATGCAATAGGAAAACGTCCACTGAAAGTGCTGTTGCAGGAAGGAAGAAAGTCAGTAATAAAACAAACAAAGAATGAGCCAGTAGTCGGCAGGAATATATTCCAGAGGGCATGACCCTGTAAAGGAGCTGAGCTGACACCCTGGTTATGGACAGGCGGGACGAGAGAAGTTAGGACTCGGCTCCAGAGGGCTGATGATCCTGGTAGACACGGGAGGTTCGCTGCCGTAGATGGATGGGTATACACAAGGCCATGTAGAACGAAAAGAAAGACGTTTTACTTCGTGTACCCAAAATCCGCTATTTTCGTACCAGATACAGAGAAATGTCCATTCCTATGGCTCCTTCTTCTGAGATATTTATTGATGATATATCAAAAAAATCCTTGATTTTCAAGGAAAAAGGACTTGACTTAATAGGGAGGAATTTTTATGTCAGAAATAAAGGTAATCAATTTAACTTTCGGTTACGAAGGTCATTATGATAATGTATTTGAAAATGTGAATTTTCAGATTGACACAAACTGGAAACTTGGGTTTATAGGAAGAAATGGAAGGGGGAAAACAACATTTCTTAACCTTTTATTGGGAAAATATCATTATACTGGAATCATCAGTTCAAATGTCACATTTGAATATTTCCCATATCATGTGAAAGATATGTCTCAATATACCATTGATGTAATGCATGAGATTTGCCCTGAATCAGAGGATTGGGAATTGTTAAAAGAAGTTTCAAAATTGGATGTGAATGCAGAAGTGTTATACAGACCATTTGAAACTCTTTCAAATGGAGAACGAACAAAAGTATTGCTTGCTGCACTATTTACTGGTTCTGAACGTTTTCTGCTGATTGATGAGCCAACGAACCATTTGGATACAGAAGCGAGAAAAAAGGTAGGAGAATATCTGCAAAGGAAAAAAGGATTTATTCTTGTTTCTCATGATCGAGAATTACTTGATAAGTGTATCGACCATACACTGTCAATCAATCGGAATAATATTGAAGTACAACAGGGGAATTTTAGTACTTGGTGGGACAACAAACGGATGCAGGATGAATTTGAACTTGCCGAAAATGAGAAGTTGCGAAAAGATATTATCCGGCTGTCTGATGCTGCAAGAAGGTCTGCGGACTGGTCTGACAAAGTGGAAAAAACAAAAAATGGAACACGAAACTCAGGTTCTAAATTGGATAAAGGATTTGTTGGACATAAAGCAGCAAAAATGATGAAGCGGGCAAAGAGCCAGGAAAATCGAATGCAATCAGCGATAGAGATGAAATCAGGGCTGCTGAAAAATATTGAACAAACCAGTTCGTTGAAAATATCACCGCTTTCTTATGGCAGAGGAACGCTGATTACAGCAAGTCATCTTGCTTTATATCATGGTGATGTGGGAATATGCAGTGATATTCATTTTCAGCTTCATCCGGGTGAACGTATTGCTGTAACCGGAAAAAACGGTTGTGGAAAATCTACTCTACTAAAGCTGATTTGTGGAGAAAATATCCAATATTCAGGAAATCTGGATATTGATTCAAACCTGAAAATTTCGTATGTTTCTCAGGATACATCGGATTTGAAAGGAAGCCTTACGGCTTATGCGGAGCAATATACGGTAGATGAAAGTCTGCTGAAAGCAATACTTCGCAAAATGGGATTTGAACGAAGCCAGTTTGAAAAAAATATTGAAAATTTTAGTGAAGGTCAGAAGAAAAAAGTTCTGATAGCCAGAAGTCTTTGTGAACAGGCACATTTATATATTTGGGATGAACCCTTAAACTATATTGATGTTATTACAAGGATGCAAATTGAAGAATTGATTTTAGAGTATAAGCCGACTATGTTATTTGTGGAGCATGACAGCGTATTTCAGCAGAAGATTGCAACAAGTATAGTGTGTCTATAATTTAAAACGAATACATTTGAAAGCAGATTACTGTAGACAATCAACACTACAACTTCCAGTTTGCAGCGTTGATTAACAAATAAAAATGATTGAATACAGCTATGCGTATTTATTTACAAAATGTACATAGCTGTATTTTTTATTACGGGCAGGACTCTTCGGGGTTCTGCCCTTTTTCTCTTTTTCCAGACAAAAAGACCACCTGCTGGAAAAGAACAAGAAAAACCAGAAAGGATGTGGTGACTTATCATTATAGGAATCGATCATGGATATTATGCTATCAAAACTCCCCATGTGTGTTTCCCGACAGGACTGACCGGGTATGATTACGAGCCGTATACCATGCAGAATGTCCTGCAGTACAATGGGAAATTTTATGTGTGCGGAACTGGGCGGCAGACACTGGTGAGAAGTAAGACTTCCAATGACAATTATTACCTTTTGACAATGGCTGCCATTGCCCAGGAGATCCGTTACCGCCGGGGAGAACGGAAAGCAGATGTGGTTCTGGCAGCCGGCCTTCCTTTGGCAAGTTTTGGCAGGGAGAAAAAAGGCTTCCGGGAGTATCTGTTTCGGAAAGAGCAGCCTGTGCGTTTCCGGTACGAGGATGAAAGCTATGAGATACGGATTCAGGATGTAAAACTGTTCCCACAGGGATACTCTGCCTTGGCTCTCCACCCGGAATGTGTTCGGGATGAGCCTTCTGTTCTTCTCGTAGACATTGGTGGCTGGACCGTAGATCTGATGCGGCTGGACAACAGTGTTCCAAACGCCGCAACCTGCCGCAGCCTGGAGCTTGGTGTGATCCGGTGTGTGAATGAGATCACCGAGCAGGTACGCAGAAATACCGGACTGTCTATAACGGACATTCAGATCGAACGTGTTCTGAACGGCCAGAGCTGCAGCATGGACCCGGCGGCAAAAGAAATCATTGCCCAGCAGGGAAGGCTTTATACGGAGAAAATACTGTCTGCAATCATGGAAGCCGGGTTCGATCTGAAGGCGATTCCGTCCGTGATCATGGGCGGCGGAGCCAGCATCCTGAAACGGCACGTGACACCACAGGACGGGCTGTGTCGGCAGATTTACCTGACAGACGTACACGCCAACGCTTCCGGCTATGAGCGGATTGTGGGGCAGATGTGCGCGAAGTAAAGAGACCCGTTTTCTCGTTCCGCCTGAACCTGGAGAATCCAGACCATAAAAGGGCATGGGAGATCCTGAAAAGTGTTCCGGATGGACAGAAGAGCAGCTATCTGGTTCAGGTAATTTTAAAAGATCAGGAAAACAACCGGCTGGAGAAAAGCATCCGGCAGGCCATCCGGGAAGAACTGGCAGGTGCTTCCATTTCAGGCTCCGGGGAAAGTGTTTCAAAGAAGGAAGAAATTCCGTCCCAGATGCTGGATTTTCTCTCCGGACTTGAGGAGGCATTCTGAAAAAGTCAAGTCTTTCCCGGTGATAAAATAGCCAAAATTCAGACAGTTAAATTAGTATAAATCACGGATCTTTGAAAGGGGTGATGCCTATTGAATGTTATTAGATCTGCATCCTTTGGGGGCTTTTGGAATCCTCATATTCGTTGGGTATTGTGAATAGCTTTCTGCCACGTTTTAGGGTATGTTGTGTATAGAAAAAAGAAAGGAGAACAAACGCATGGAGATAAAAAACATATGCGGAAAGATCCCGGTAGAGCTGCATGAAAAGCTAAAACTGGAGGTCGAAGAGTTAGGAATCAGCATACCAAAATACCTTGAAATGGTAATCGAAGAACACATGACAAGAAAAGGAGAAAAGACGGACATGGCAAATTTAAGAACAGTAGCAGTACAGGTAGACGAGGAGTTATTTTCCAGACTGAAAGCAGTCCTCGCCAAGAACGGCATGAAACAGAAAGACTTCCTGATCGGACTAATCGAAGAGGCACTTGAAAAAGAGGAAGCCAAATGGAAAGCGGAATCAGCAGGAGCTACGGAACCGGAAGAAGCTGAGCCTGCAGAATCCGAACCGGAAGAAGAGCCGGAGTTGAAAGAAGCCGAAGCAGAGGAAGAACCGACAGAATCGGAAGCCGAAGAGACGGAACCGGAAGAAGAGCCGACAGAGACGGAAACTGAGGAGCCAGAGGAAACAGAGTCAGCAGAAGTAGACGAAGAGGAACTGGAAACCGAAGAGACGGAACCAGAAGCAACAGAGCCAGAGGATGCAGAAGAATAGACATCAATAACAGAAACCAAGAGACTAAGACGGTGCAGAGAAATCTGCACTGTTTTTTTCGCAGCGAAGGGAGGCTGATAGCCGGAACAATTCGATTTTTTGACCTTTTCAGTGGAATCGGAGGATTCCGAGAAGGGCTGCAAAGGGCAGGAGGCTTCACCTGTGTCGGACACTGTGAAGCGGATGCGTATGCAGACCACAACTACCGGGTGCTGTTTGATACGGAAGGAGAGTGGTTCTGCAATGACGCAAGAAATATTGAAACAGAACGAATGCCGGACTTTGATCTTTTATGCGCGGGATTTCCTTGCCAGGCATTCTCCATCGCTGGACGAAGGGAAGGATTTGCCGATGCAAGAGGAACCCTTTTCTTCGAAGTTGCCAGGCTGGTTGCAGACAAACGACCTGCGTATTTTCTCCTTGAAAACGTACCCGGTCTGCTTTCGCATGACAAAGGCCGGACGTTTCACACCATCCTCAGTACGCTATCTGAACTGGGGTATCATGTCGAATGGAAGGTGCTTAACAGCAAGGATTTCGGAGTCCCCCAGTCAAGGAAACGGGTGTATATTGTCGGATATCTTGATGGAAGATGTGCCGGAAAAATATTACCTTTCCCAAAAGCAAATGGAACAGCTCTTATACAAGTCCATGCTGGCAAACAGGGAGAAAGAGTCTACGCAGAAGAAGGACTGAGCTGCACGCTGACCAGCGGGGCTGGCGGTATGGGCGGCAAGACCGGATTATACGAAGTCGGTATCCCGATCAAGGAAAATACCCGAAAAGGGTACAAGATGGCTTATGAGGGTGACAGCATTGATCTAGGATATCCGGGCATCAACAGCCGCAGGGGAAGAGTTGGGCATGAGATTGCCCATACTCTGACGACCGGAAACCAGCAGGGGACACTGCATTTTGTAGATATCTCCCCTCCGCCGCTGGTGACAGAGGTTGCAAGATGTCTGAATACCAGACAGGATTCCAGCATCCATAACCACAGGGGTGAAAGCTCCGGGGTGCTGGTGGAAGAACCGCCAAGGGCAGTGCTGACACCAGCCAAGGAAAAAGTCCGCCAGAATGGAAGAAGGATGAAAGAACCGGACGAGCCAATGTTCACCATTACGGCAACCGACCGTCATGGCGTGATCTACCACGGCAGAATCCGCAGGCTGGCACCAAGGGAGTGTCTGCGACTGCAGGGATACCGGGACGACCAGATCTCCAAGATGGAAAAAGAGACATCCGACAACCAGCTTTATAAGCAGGCTGGGAACGGTGTCACCGTCAATGTTATTGAAGCAATAGGCAGAAACCTGAAAGCCGTGGATGAAGAGATTCGAAGCAGCTCACCTGTTCCAGAAGTGAAGGGTGGGTGACACAGATCGACTTAAAAGACCAGTATTTCGGTACAGAGATTGAGATGACAGGAATCAGCCGTTACAATGCGGCTGTCGCTGTTGGAAGAATGTTCGGAACAGAGCCATATTCCATCCATTCTTACAATTCATGGTGTGTGAAAGACCCGGATGGAAAGGTCTGGAAGTTTTCCTATGATTCCAGTATCTGTTGTCAGTACAAATCTCACGGGAGGTGTCTGAATGCTGACAGCGAATATGCCACGGAGATGGTGTCCCCAAAACTGGAATATTCGGAAATGGGAAAACTCCAGGAAGTGGTGCGGTGTGTCAAAAACGCAGGCGCTTTTGTAAATTCATCCTGTGGCATGCATGTCCATGTGGACGCAGCCAACCATACACCAAGGAGTCTGAAGAATGCACTGACAATTATGTACTGCAAAGAGGATATCTTATTCAAAGCCTTGAAAGTGCAGACCAGAAGAGAAGATGAGTATTGCCAGAAAGTCCGTCCTATGGTACTGGAGAAAATCCGCCGGATGCCGAACAGCACCATCACCATGGAAAAATTCAAAAGGGCATGGTATGAAGGAAATGACGGAAGCTCCGAGCATTATAACTGGACAAGGTATTATGCATTAAACCTGCACGCCGTTTTTTCTAAGGGAACACTGGAATGGCGTTGTTTTGAAAGCACGCTCCATGCAGGGAAAGTCCGGTCAAACATTACACTGGCACTTGCCATATCCGCACAGGCAATCAACCAGTCCTGTACCCATGCCAAAAAGACAGAGATCGGGGATAACCCTGCATTTACCTTCCGCACCTTTTTGCTCCGCCTCGGACTAATCGGGGACGAATACAAAAATGTGCGGAAGCATCTGCTTGCCAATCTGGACGGAGATAAGGCATGGCGGTATGACAAAAGTACCTATGCCTGTCAGCAGAATCCAAGACGGACAGACGATGCGAGATAACAGAATAATAGGAACAGACAGGCCGGGTGGAAACATCCGGCTGTTCTTATGCAAAATAAAGAAAAAGAAGAAAGAGGTAGAAAACATGAAGAGTAAATATCGATTCAGGCGAATCCTTTCCGGGGTGATGGCGGCAGTAACCATCTTATCCACGGTCATTTCACCGCTGACCGTTTATGCTTCGGAAGAGCCAAAAGCGGCAGAACCGCCAGCGTATGAATCTGTAAAGAATCTGCTGGATGAAAATGAAGTGGTAAAAGCCACCGATTTGGAGCTGGAAGTCGGACAGGCATTTGATGTTTCCAGTGACCGCACGAAGCTGGAAATCAAGGATGAAAGCAAAGTCAAGGTAACATTCCAGAAAGCAGAGAATGACGCCGGGGAGAGCTTCAGCACCGGCCATGCGGACACTTACCATGCCGTTTATTATGTGGAGCCAGTTAACCAGAACCATCCGGTTTATCAGATCGGAAGAAACCTGATCGTAAAAGAGCCTGTGACAGCGTCTTCTCAGAGTGAACCGCAGATAGAACAGGCAGTCACCGAAGAGGATACCAGTTCTGATGATGAGGAAGCTGCCTCGCAGGAAGAAACTGAGACAGAGCCTGTAGAGACAGAAATTGTTGAACCGGAGACAGCTGAATCTGAAACAGAGGAAGTGGAGACAAAAGAACCGGAAGAAACAGAATCCGAATTTCAGGATGGACTTTCCGAATCTGAGTTTGATGCCGCATTAGAGGAATCCGAAACGGAAAATACAACCGATGAAGAATCCGGGCTGACACTCGGCGATGTTCTGGAGCAGGCAGGGGAACAGAATATTGACCTGATGGCAATGGAAGATGGGGAAACCGTTTCATTCACCGCAGTCAATACCAGTACAAGAGCAACCCAGGACGTAGATGTGACAAGAGGAACTGCTTATTATTATGCAGACTACGGTCTTGGTTCCTATGTAACCTATAAATATACCGTTAAATTTGGAAATGTGTCTGCAACGGCCTACTGTGTGCAGCCATCCAAAGCAGGGCCAGGAGATGGTGTCTATAAGATTACAAAACTGTCTGACAGTAAAGCACTGGCCAAGGTTTGCTATTATGGAACCAAAGCATCTGGTGAAAATGGATTCTTTTCTGAGAAACATCCTGACTTTTCGGCAGGAAAACAGTTTATTATTACCCATCTGGCTGCGTCCTATGCCAATAACAGCGGTGACGCTTTTTCTGGTACAAATGCTACCGGGCAGGCCCTTGCAAAAGAACTCTATGATTACTGTATGAGCCAGCCGGAGATCCCGGAAGTGGACATGAGCTTTTCCAATGCAGATGTGACCGCCTATATCAGCGGTAACAGCCAGAGAACAGAAGAGATCACTTTCAAGGCATCCGAACTGCAGACCATCACCATGAAGCTGCCGTCCGGTGTCAGACTGCATAACGTGACAACCGGAAAAACCAGCAGTGCAGGTGCATCTGTAGAAATCTGCGGCGGTACCAAATTTTATTTATCCGCACCGCTGACACAGGCGGTGGATGTCAAAGGGGAATGGTCTTCCACTATGAAAGGAAGCATCATCAAAGACTACTCCGCTTATAAGATCACCACTGGAAGCGAGACACAGGACCTTGCCCTGGTATTTGGTGAGGGCGTGACCGATGAGAAATATGTAGATTTTAAAGTATCATGGGTAAAACAGGCAACACTGGAGATCGTAAAGAAAGACCGCAAGAGCAACAAAGCCATCGCAGGTGCAGTCTATGGCGTTTACAGTGACAAGGACGGAAAGAACCTGATCACAAAGATGCCGGCCACAGATGCCAACGGAGCTTCCAGCGTTACGATCACCAAAACACAGGATACCGTATACCTGAAAGAGATCTCTGTACCAAACGGATACCTGCTGGACACCAAAGCCTACGACATAAAACTGGTGATCGGGGATACCGTAAAACAGACCGTTACCGATGCAGAGCAGATGGCAAGTCTGACTGTTTACAAGTTAGGAGAAGTGCTGACTGGGGCAAACGTAACAGACAATGGCGTTTCCTTTGTTTATACCGAGCAGAAGCAGAAGGGTGCTGTTTATAACGTTTATGCTGCGGCTGACATTGTATCCGCAGACGGAACGGTAATCTATAAAAAAGATGCACTGGTCAAAGCCGGACTTACCACCGGGGACGATGGAAGTGCCACACTGGATAATCTATATCTGGGAAAATATGTAGTAAAAGAAATGAAAGCACCACAAAATCTGGTATGCACAGGCGAAAGCCAGGAGATCACACTTTCCTATGCCGGAAGCAATGTAGAGAAGGTAATGGGAAGCGTAACATTCAAAAATGCCCGCCAGAAAGCAAGCGTGAGTATATATAAACAGGATAAAGAAACTAAGAAATATCTTCCGGGAGGTACCTATGGTCTGTATGCCGGAAATGACATCAAAGCAGCGGACGGAAGCGTTGTGGTTAAGAAAGATACCCTCATTGAAAAGGCAGTGACCGGAACAGACGGAAAAGCTATGTACCAGGCAGACCTGCCAATCGCCAATAGCTACTACATGAAAGAGGTAGCTGCACCAGCTGGATATGTAAGAAACAGCGAAGATATTTATTCCTTTACGTTCCAATATACCACAGACAAAGAAGCAACCGTTTCCTTCAGCCATACATTCCAGAATGAACGTGTCAATGCGAAGATCAAACTAGTAAAAGAGGATTCTGAAACCGGAAAGACTGCACAGGGAGATGCAACCTTTGAGGGTGCCGTTTATGGCCTGTATGCCCGTGAGGATATCGTCCATCCGGATGGACAGACGGGTGTCCTTTATCCGGCAGGAACCCAGGTGGCAGCCCTGACTACGGATGCAGATGGAAATGCAGAAGTCGCAGACCTCTATCTCGGAAAGTATTATGTTAAAGAATTGACGCCGCCTGTCGGATATCTGGCAGACCCGGACGAACATGATCTGGAGTGCAATGACGAGGGAGATCTGGTTCAGACGGTAGAACGTACCGTAACTTCTCTGGAAGATGTGATCAAACAGCCGTTCCAGGTCATCAAAGCAGCCAACAACGGAAAGACAGATGCCTATCTGTTAAAAGGCGTGGGATTTAGTGCTTATCTGGAGAGCAGTCTGAAGAACAACAAGGACGGCTCCTATGATTTTGCCTCTGCATCTCCAGTCGTGCTGACCGCAGACGGACAGACCGAAATGTTCACAGATGAGCGTGGATATGCATGCTCCATTCCGCTCCCATACGGTACCTACATTGTAAGAGAGACCACCACACCGCACAACTTCACGCCAGTTGATGATTTTAAAGTTGTAATCTCAGAGAACCATCCGGATCAGCCGCAGGTATGGCGTGTGCTTCTGGATAAAGAGTTTGAAGCAAAATTAAAGATCATCAAAAAAGACGATGAGACAAAGAAATCTGTCCTGGTTCCGAATACCGAGTTCAAGGTATACGATTTGGACAATAAAAAGTATGTGGAACAGGTAACCACTTACCCATCCACTACGGTACATAAATCTTATTTTACCGATGAAAATGGATACCTGATCCTGCCGCAGAATCTTGCTTGTGGAAATTACCGCATCGAAGAGGTGACTGCACCGGATGGATACACTCACAGCACAAAAACGGTAGAAATCAAGGTAGACAGCGATACCGCATACCAGGAAGATCCGGTCAGCGGTGACCTGATCATCGAGGTAGATTTCGAAAACCACCCGGCAAAAGGCAGACTGACCATCCGCAAGGAAGGTGAAGTAGTCAAAGGTTTTGACAAGGATTTCACCTACGAGGAAGCCAGCCTTGCAGGAGCCGTATTTGAGGTTTACGCCGCAGAAGATATCTATACCGCAGACCATCAGAAAGATGAGAATGGAAACCGTTATCTGGAATATGCCAAAGACACACTGGTGGCAACAGTGACAACCGATGAAACCGGAAGTGCCGTAATCGAGAATCTTCCGTTCGGAACATACCGTGTAGAAGAGAAAAAAGCACCGGAAGGGTACACTTGGAATGCAAAAGGGGAAGAGGTAACCTTTACTTATGCCGGACAGGATACCCCGATTGTGGACGAAGAAGTGACATTTACTAATGAACGCCAGAAAGTAAGTATCACGGTAGAAAAGCAGGATGCAGAAACCGGAAGCGTGGTAAAAGGAGCCGTATTTGGACTTTACAATAAGAAGGAAATCAAATCAGGCAACAAAGTCGTTGTGAAAGCAGATACCTTATTACAGGAGATCACAAGTGATGAAAAAGGGCAGGCACACTTTACCCTGGACCTGCCGCTTGGAACTTATTATGTAAAAGAGATTTCTGCACCGGACGGTTTTGTATCCTCTGACGGGGTACTGGAATTCGATGCCACCTATCAGGGACAGGACATTCCGACCATCAAGCTGAAATCTGTAAAGAAGAACCAGCCTACTACGATTGAGGTAACCAAATCCGATCTGACTACAGGTGTGGAGCTGAACGGGGCATCCCTTTCTGTTTTGGATAAAGATGGAAATGTGATCGACAGCTGGACTTCCGTAAAGGATGAGCCGCATGTGATCAAATACCTGACTGTTGGAAAAACCTATATCCTCCGTGAATCCCTTGCACCGCTTGGCTATTTAAAGACCACGGATGTGGAATTCACCGTTCAGGATACCGCAGAAGTACAGAAAGTGGAAATGAAGGACGATGTGCCGAAAGCACTGCTGATCGTAAACAAGAAAGGTGAATTTCTTGACAAGATCACTCTGTTGGACAACGTCAAAGGTGTTGTGGAACATTTCTTTGAGTACATCACCGGAAGCCTGACAGACGTTACCTTTGAAATCCGTGCTGCCGAGGATATCAAAGCAGCCGATGGCGTAAGCCCGGATTACTATTCCAAGGACGAGCTGGTAGCAACCGTGACAACGGATGCAGACGGCATTGCAAAAGTATCTGACCTTCCGGTTGGAAAATACTATGTCAAAGAGGTGGGTACAGCATATGGTTATGTGCTGGATGAAGAACCACGATATGTAGATCTTTCCTACCGTGACCAGGATACCCCAGTTGTTGTATACGATGAGGACTGGCAGAACAACCGCCAGAAAGTGAAAGTGAACGTCCTGAAGAAAGAAAAGAATACCGACCGTGTATTAAAAGGCGGCATCTTTGGACTTTATACCAGAAACGACATCCTGTCCGCATCTGGAAATGTGCTGATGGAAGCTGACACCCTGATCGGGTTAAAAACAACAGATGCAGATGGAAAGATTTCCTTTATTGCGGACCTGCCGATCGACGGAACCTATTATGTGAAGGAGCTGTATGCACCGGATGGATTTGTCACCACCGGAGAAGAGCAGGAATTTGTTTTTGAGTACCAGGGGGATAAAGAAGCAGAAGCATCCTATGAGTTTGTATTTGAAGATGAGCCGACCACCGTGGAGCTTTCCAAAACTGATCTGACTACAGGAGAGGAACTGCCGGGAGCCAGATTACAGCTGACGGATGAAACCGGAGCTGTGGTTGAGGAATGGACTTCCACCGAGGAGCCGCACATCATCAAGGAACTGGTTGTAGGAAAATCTTATACCCTGACAGAGACTAAGCCGGCCGATGGATATGTTACTGCGGAAAGCATCACATTCACCGTGGAAAATACCGCAGAGATCCAGAAACAGGCGATGGAAGATGACGTGACCAAAGTGGAAATCAGCAAAACGGATATTACCGGAGATCAGGAGATTGAAGGAGCCAAACTGACTATCACGGATGAGAATGGAAAGGTTGTAGAGAGCTGGACTTCCGGAAAAGAGCCGCACTATATCGAAAAACTTCCGATTGGTAAATACACCCTGAAAGAAGAGCAGGCTCCAAACGGTTATATTGCAGCGGAAGAGATCACCTTCGAGGTGTCAGACACCGCAGAGATCCAGAAGGTGGCCATGAAAGACGATACCGCAAAGGGACGTCTGATTGTTGAGAAAACGGACAAGGATACTGGAGCCGCACTGAAAGGAGCGGAATTTGAACTGAGGGATGCTGATGGCAAAGTGGTAGAAACACTGACCACCGATGAAAACGGCCATGCAGCCAGCGGACTGCTTGCAATCGGAACTTATAAGGACGGCAAATTTGACAAGGCAGCCACTTATTATCTGGTTGAAACCAAAGCACCGGAAGGATACCAGCTGGACGAAACAAAGCATGAAGTGACATTTACCTATGTAGATGACAAAACGCCAGTGATCGAAGTCATCCAGAAAGTGACCAATGAGAAGCTGCCGGAGGATACCCCGTCTGTAAGCAACCCGAAAACAGGCGATGATACCAACCTTTGGATTCCGGCCTTGTGCCTGATTCTTTCCGCAGGCGGTCTGATCGGCATGAGCCTGGCATCCAAGAGAAAGAAGAAAAAAGGGGGCAGATAAGCTGGAACAATTATATTTTGCCTATGGAAGCAACATGGATCTGGACCAGATGGCATATCGGTGCCCAAAGGCGGAGGTGGTAGAAACCGTCCGCCTGGAGGGGTATCGGCTGACCTTTGCAGCCGCAGGGAGCGGACTTGCCACCATCTTCCCGGAAGAGGGAAGCCATGTGGACGGCGTCCTCTGGTCACTGACCGGGGACTGCGAAAAGAGTCTGGATCTTTATGAGGGCTACCCAGATTTTTACGACAAGCAGGAGATCACCGTCAAGGATAAAGCTGGGAAAGAGATCAAAGCGATTGTCTATATCATGACGAAAGACTATATGCAGAACTTTAATCCGCCAGGACGGTCTTATCTGACTGGGATCTTAAAGGGATGCAGGCAGAACCACATCCCAACGGGACCGATCCTGAAAGCAGCCAGGAAACCGCCTGTGCCGGGACAGACGCAGAAAAGCCAGCCAAAGCAACAGAGGAAAACCGGACAGGAACGATGAAAATCGTGAAAAAATTTTTTCAAACGGTATGCTTTGTAGCACTTTTCTTAAGTGCCGGGTTCCTGATTTACCACATGGTATATCTCCCAATGGAGAATAAAAAGCTGGTGGCAGAGCTGAAAGGGAATTTCCCGGAGCCGGAAGCTCCGGGAGCCTCAGGCTCTGAAAAGAAAGACCACCCGGCTGGAAGAAAATGCCCGGTGGCTGCGGTAGAACTTGTTTCTCTCCGAAAACAGTACCCGGATGTACAGGGATGGCTGACTATACCGGACACCGGGATTGACTATCCGGTGCTTCAGTCCGAACAGGAGAATGGCGAATTTTATCTGAAGCGGAATTACAAAAAAGAATATGACATCAACGGAAGTCTGTTTTTACAGGCAGACTGCAAAGTGTCTGAAAGCAGGAATCTCATCATTTATGGCCACAACATGAACAGCGGGGCGATGTTCGGAAACCTGGACTTATATGCAGGGGAAGATTATTATAACGCTCATCGTTTTGCTTATCTTCAGACAGAGGACGGCATTCAGGAATACAGGATCGTCACGGTTCTGAAAGCAGACCGGGATCTGTTCCCATTCCAGCAGAAACTTCTGGATGCGGCGGCAGTGCAGGAGTACTTAAAAGCAGCCAAGCAGAGAGAAGTGTTCGAAACCGGGGATGATTACCTGAAGTGTATATACGATAAGGTTTTGACGCTCGTCACGTGTTCGTATGAATGGAACGGTGCCAGGAACATCGTCCTGGCGGTGCCGGTTTCCGGGGCAGTGTGGAGCCAAAAGTGTTCGTAAGTACCCCAAAAGTGCAGAAAATGAGACAAATCATGACCGCACGGGCTGGGAAATGTTCAAAACAGGGGGAGTATGTAAGGGAGTGTATTGGTAGTATTCAGGTAGAAAAAAGTGTCTGAAAGTACCAGAAAAGTGCAGAATGTGAGACAGCTCATAACCCAGATCCGGCAGGAAGTGTTCCAAAAGGAGTGCTTTCTGCTGGATCTATTTACTTATGTGATAACGAGCTTTGACTCGTTGGAAAGGATGGTAACAATTATGAAACGTTTTTATACAGCAGAATCCGTAACGGAAGGACATCCGGATAAGCTCTGCGACCTGATTGCAGACAGCATTCTGGATGCGTGTCTGAAAGAGGACGAAAATTCCAGGGTGGCCTGCGAGGTGCTGGCGACCCAAGGGAACATCATCGTGGCAGGAGAGATTACCAGCCGATATGAGCCACAGGTGTTTGAAATCGTCAGAAAGGTGCTGGAGAGTGCAGGCTATGACGCAAGCGGAATCCATATGGATGCCCTCATCCACAAACAGAGTCCGGATATCGCCGGGGCAGTGGAACGCTCCAAAGAACGCAGGACAGGGACTGTTTCTGTTCAGAGCGGACTTGCTAATGGTGCCGGGGATCAGGGAATCATGGTGGGATACGCCTGCGATGAGACGCCGCAGCTTATGCCGATGCCAGTGGTTCTGGCGAACCGCATCGTAAGGGAACTGTCTGCAAGCCGCAGAAGCGGATATATCACGGGAATCCTGCCGGACGGAAAGGCACAGGTGACCGTGGAATATGAGGATGACAGACCTGTCCGTCTGGATACGGTCGTTGTGTCCTGCCAGCATGAAAAGGAAAAATCCCTTCGGAAGCTGGAGCATGAGATCCGGGAGAAAGTGTTACGCCCGGCACTCCGTATGCTGCCGCCGGATGAGGATACCAAGATCTTGATTAACCCATCGGGCAGATTTGTGTGTGGAGGTCTGGATGCAGACACCGGCCTGACCGGAAGGAAGCTGATGGTGGATACCTACGGCGGCCTGGTACCGCATGGCGGCGGTGCATTTTCCGGGAAGGACTGTTCCAAAGTTGACCGATCCGGGGCATACATGGCTCGTTACATTGCCAAAAACATGGTGGCTGCCGGACTTGCCAGCCGATGCCAGGTGTCCCTTGCCTATGCCATCGGGGTTGCCCAGCCAGTCATGGTGCAGGTGGATACCTTTGGAACGGGAAAAATCTGTGCGGATGACTGCCTCGCCGCCGCGATCCCTCTGGTGTTCGGACTTACCCCAAGCCAGATTAGTGACACTCTGCACCTGAAGCGGCCGATCTACCGACAGAGTGCGGTGTTCGGGCATTTTGGAAGAAAGGAATTCCCGTGGGAGAAAACGGATAAGGCAGAGCAGCTCCGGGATACCGTGATGTAATGCCGTGGATTCCGGAAGAAGAAATTAAACGTGCAAGGGAGATCACCGCCATTGAATACCTGAAGAAATACCAGCCAAACCGTCTGAAAAAATCTTCAGCCAGAAATGAATGGGAGCTGACAGACCACGACAGCTTTAAGATCAACGAGCAGACCAGCCAGTGGCACTGGAAATCCAGAGATATCGGGGGCACCAGTGCCTTAAATTTCCTGATTCATGTAGACGGGTGTTCTTTTCTGGAGGCAGTGCAAATGCTGAAAGATGAGTATCCCACCTATATCCCTCCTCCCGTGGAAGCAAAGCCCAAGAAGCCATTTGTCCTGCCTCCGGCCAGCCCGGACTGCCGCAGGGTGTTCCGCTATCTGAAAGAGCGGGGCATCAGCGGCGAGGTCTTACAGCGGTGTGTTCATTTGGGAATCTTATATGAGAGCCTGCCGTACCACAATGCCGTGTTCGTAGGCCGGGATGAAAACCAGGTGGCAAGATATGCTTTCCTGCGTGGGATTTACGATGCCAGCGGAAAGTCCTTTAAGATGGAACAGGCCGGAAGCGAAAAGGCATACGCTTTTTGTGTTCCGGCGAAGCACGGATGCAGACGGGTTGCCGTTTATGAAGCCTGTGTGGATGTGCTGGCCCACATGACACTGGAACAGGGAAGAATGGATAAGTACCGTTTGGAGCTTGGCGGGATCAGCGCACCAAAAGAAGGAAAGAGCCAGCGGAGCATAAAAAAGCCGCAGGCACTGGAACATTTCCTTACCCAGCACCCGGAGATCACCGAGATCGAAGTGTGTACCGACAATGACTTTGCCGGACGGTGGGCGTGTGAACATATCCGAAAAGCCTATGAGGGAAGCTATCAGATCATCAAGAATCTGCCGGAGATTGAAGGGGCAGACTGGGCAGACATGGCAAAGATGGCTGCCAGGACACCGGAGAAACGGCAGAACAGGGAAGTGAGGTGATGCCTGTGAAAGACAAAATAGAAGTGGAAATGCTGTCCCCTGTCATGGCAAGTTTTATCCCGGATCATTCGGACCTTGTGGACTGGGAAGATGCAGATCCATTGGAAGGAAACGAGCTGGTGCCATATCAGGAA
>NZ_JBQHWS010000017.1:0-46150 GCF_052063845.1 Blautia sp. HCP3S3_D9 | reverse complement strand
TTGTTTTTGACAATTCAATTATACCACATGCAAGTGATTTATGCCTTTTTTATGGGTTAAAATATTGATTTTTCAAGGTTTAGCACACCAAATGGTGTGGGAAGTTTGAGTAAAAATTAATAAATCCAATGAAAAGGACCCTCGTTCCATTATAAACACTTTGAGGAATGAGAGCAAGTGATATACTATTCATTACACAAATAGTGCTATTGATGCAAAGTGGTTTACCGCTACGTTAAAAAAAAGTATAATTAAAAGTAAAGGAAAATTGAGGGGGTATGAAAATGAATGCAGCTGATGTATTGATTATTTTAGTGGGGATTTTGTTTTGCTTTTTTGGAATTCGCTTTAAGAGAGGACTACAGATAGTGTATAGTTTCTGCTTTGGAATTGCGTTTGCCTATCTCATGATGTTCATATTGGTTATGAGCAGAACGGTTGATGATATCAACGATACATTTGCTATAATCATAGCACTGGCAGTCGGAGTCATTCTGGCAGTGATTTCCTGGAAATTGGAACGATTGTTGGTCACGATACAGGTGGTGTTACTTACCTTGATAATAACAATAATCATTGTAGGAATTGCACTTCAGGATATCAGCTTTGCAGCCGCATTTGTCATTGCTCTGATAGTTTCAGGAATTATGGGATATGTAACATGGCTGTATTACAGATATGCTTTTATCTGCGAAACTGCAATTGTAGGCGCAATCATGATAAATCATGTATGGCTGTTCGGAGATACTTCAGGTATTGTATATGGATATTATGAAGGTGGAAGCGCACTTGCAGTACTATTAACCATAGCCACAGCAGTTGCTGGAATCATTGTCCAGTCGAAATCATTGAAGAACATGGAAAATACAAGCCTTGGAAGTGGCTTAAAAAAAGTAGCATTTTCATTTGAATCTGTGGCAAGTATCTTCGCGGGTGCTGATGCACAGAAGCTTGGAAGTTCCAATCTTTGTACATATGAAAAGCTGATGGTGATTGTACCAATTATTACATTTGGAGTTAATGGTTTTTTAAATAGTATAAATTATGAATCAGAAGCATATGCAATGTTTTTAATGAATACAGGGGTTTTCAGAGCATATTTAGGTGTACTGTTGGAAGGTGTGTTCATTGGAGGCGTAATTTATTTTGTCATGTGTTATGAAACTAAAGTTTCAGCTATATATCAGTTATTTTATCTGGTAAGTTTTCTTGTATGGTTCATGCAGATGAGTAGTTATGATTACAGTTATGCGTTGAGCAATGGTATTGGAAACGCACTTGCCAATATTTTAAAATATTGTATTCCGTGGATTATTTTCTTGCTTCTGGATCGATGTATACACAATGATAAAGCAAAGATTATTACGATGTGTATTGTAGCGATTTGCTGGTTTCCTGCAATTAGTGAGTTTATGTGCTATCAATATTTTTCAGTGACGGTAGATATGTACAATTGTCTTCGGTGGATTGGAATAGTGGTAACGGCATTTGGATTAATGTATTTAAAAAAAGCAAGAAACTAAGAAGGAAAAATTACGTGATATGAAAAAGCCTGGAGGAGAAAGGGCAAGACGAAAAAGTAGAATGAGAAAATTGTTTGTCGTCTTGGTTCATACTGAATGGCTGGGAAAATTACTACAATAAGGGAGATAATCTATATTTGATGCAAGGCGTATTCCAGAATGTATCTTCGGATTCTGCTAATTCTGACATAAGGTATATGTTTCAATTTATCTTGAGGTGTTTGTAGAAATGCAAGTATATATTTTGTCACGAGTATCCTTTATATGCAGTTGGTGACAGAAAAAACGCTGATGGTGCAGAAGCGTTGAAAAAAAGAGCCAATTTTGTAAAATTGTATTAAAAACCAACAAAAGTCAGGTGGTGGAGAGATGGAATTAAAAGATGCAAAATGTCCTAATTGTGGTGGACAATTGAAATTAGATCCGAATCTCGAAAAAGGGATTTGTCGGTACTGTAATACAGAAATTCTGGTTTCAGAAGCAATACATAGATACAAGGTAGAGGTTGATGGGATTGCAACTATAAAAAGTTCCATGGTTCGTGCATCTAATCAGCTAGAAGACGGAGACTATGATGGTGCTATGAAAACATTTAAGCATATCATTGAAATAGATCCGGAAAATTCTGAAGCATATTATGAGATGTTTAGATGTTCTGTGGATATAGCTGCCTATTATAAAAATAAAAACGCTGGAATGCAAAGAACGATTCCGCAATATTATGAGGACTTGTCAGAAGCAGTGCAGAAGTATGGCCGTCGTGCAGTTCAGTATGCAGAAGAACCTGAAAGGTCACAATATGCTTCAGAGGTTAATCATATTGTAGATGATATTCAGGCATATGCGAATAATCAGTCAAATTCATCGAAAGGTGGCTGCTATGTCGCAACTGCTGTTTATGGTTCTTATGATTGTCCGGAAGTATGGACTCTTCGTAGATTTCGTGACAATACGCTTGCAAAAACATGGCATGGACGATTGTTTATTAAAGTTTATTATACAGTCAGCCCAGCAGTTGTAAGACTGTTTGGAAACACAGGATGGTTTAAGAAAATAGGGCGTGAAAAGCTTGACACAATGGTTGAAAGACTGCAGAACGAAGGTGTTGAGAGCACGCCATATGAAGATAAAAAATGGTAAAGTATTTCAGAACACCTGTCGGTTCATGAATATAATCAAGTTTTTACTGTTAGGAGGAAAGAGTTATGCAGTATAAATGTGTACCAGGACCAGGAGCCTTAGCTATAAAAAAATATGAACAGATGAAAGATGCAGTTGCTGCTTATGGCGACATTATTTCTCGTGAAGCAGTTGGCGGTTGGGAACTTCATAGTATCGTTCCGATTCAGATCACGAAAAAAGCTGGTTTTCTTGGAAAACTGATAGTCGGTCTCAGTGATGATAACTTTGAACTGAATATGCTTGTATTCAAAAAAGATTAATTAAAAGAATAAAGAAAGGTCAGATGTTCAGATGCTAGGGCAGGCTTTGCCGTCTGACATCTGACCTTTTTTCAGGTGCTGTTATGAGAGAAAAACGTATTCGTATTTTAATTATAAATAATTTGTTTGTTGCAGCAGGAAGTTTTTTATACTGGAAATTACCCGTAATTCAAAAAAACAATACGAATTGGATAAGCTATTCGTTTATCATATTTTTTTTCTTATTGTCATGGATTTGTCCGGGTATTTTTAGCTATTTGTCTTTGAAACAACATTTTGTAAAATGTGTTTCATCTATGACTTCAACTGTATTTCAGATAGCATTCTGGAGCAATGGTTTAATGATGCTTACGGATTTTGCCGAGGAAAAAATCAGAATCATACTTAATATTGGGTTCTTATGTCTGACTTTTATTTTTCTTTGCCTGGATGTGAGATTTGAGACAAAACCCATATCTGGTGTTCCATCAAAAAAAGAAATAAAAGTTATTGAAAGAGTACTTATGGAATTAGAGCTTATACATTCACTTTTTCCGGAAATGAGTGAATTCGAGATAGATGAAATGAAAGATGAGCTGAATATGATTTTAAAATCGGAAAAAACATTTGTACATGGGATGGAGCAAAATTTTTTAGAAGAATGCAGAACAATCAAAAATGCGGCTCTATGTAAAGATAAAGATACTGTTGAATTACACATGGCTATGCTGCATCAACTTGTATTGATTTCAAAGCAGGAAATATAAAGGCAATGGAGGAACGGATGTATGGATCAGAAAAAAATTGCAGAACTGGAAAACGGTCAGTTTGCAGGCATTCAGATAATTGAAATTACGCAGATTCCAGATGTGAATGTTCTTAAGAGTGGCGAATACCTGCAAGGGCAGTCTATAGAGGAAGAATACAGGCGTGACTTTGGCGCACTTTTAACAGAGGTGTATCAGACATATAATGTGCTTTTAAATCGTGATGAAGAGGCGGAAATAAGTCTGGAATTATTGTGGCTTACTGAACCTGTAGAAAACCAGCCATATAAGGCTAAAATAAGGATATTTCTGATTTTCCGTTCCCTATGTGGGAAAATAGAGACTGTAAAAGAAGAGCTGGACAGGCTGTTGTCAGCCAGTACTACCAGTTTAAAATTGCATAAGTACGGATTTGAAAATTATCCGTATGAAAATCTGGAGACTGTCCTGTCTAATATTCCAGAACGAGCAATCAGATCAATTGTAAGAGATGAACGGGAAGAGTACCTGCAAAATCGTATGTTGCCTTCCTGTTATGCATATGACCGTCTGGAAGCTTTTTCACCAGATTTGAGTGGTATGATTGGAAGTCTTATTGAACATCCATATAGTGCTGTCTCATTTAGCATTATGCCTACCAAATATGATGTAACAGAAATAGCTGCTTTAACACAGTGTACGCAGATGTTAGATACTTTAAGCAAGGGTGTAATGGCTCAAGGAATAGGAAATTTGAGTTTCTCAGCTGCTGAGATTATGGCCGATACATATAAATATTATCAGAGTAATAGAAATAATGCTCTGTTTTTATACAATGTTTTGATTTGGTCTGAGGAGTCGGCGGCTGAGGATATTTCCTCAAAAGTGCAAAGCATTTTTTCGTATGATCCCACGGTTTCTGTTAATTTAAGACAGATTTCGTTGGATTTCTTAAATATAGAAATTGCTGAGAATTATATGGCACTTCCCTGGTTTGCTAGCGAATTTATATCACAAACACAAAGAAGTTCATTGGTGAATTATGGAAATAAGTACCAGAATTTCTTTCGTTTTCCATATATTGTTACAGCTGAGGAAGCTTCGGGTTTTTTCAGACTTCCAATTGGTACGCAAAAAGTTGCAGCCGGATTACCGATAAACAGATCAGATTCAGGACGTAAAACCTATGGAGAAAATCTGATCAATGCCGGCGATATTGAAATTGGTAAGTTAAAAGCAACTGTAAAAGATTCTATAGGGATTTCATTGAAAGACCTGACTAAGCATATGCTTATTGTTGGAACCCCTGGTTCTGGTAAGACAACCTTTTCAGTCAGTCTTTTAGACAGATTGTGGAAGAAACATCACGTGCCATTTCTTGTAATAGAACCGGCAAAAAACGAATACAGAGCATTAGTCCAGAGCATTCCTGACATTCAGATATTTACACCTGGAAAAAACTTTATATCTCCTTTCGTGTTTAATCCGTTTGTTCCGCCTAAAAATGTAAAACTGGAAACATATAAATCAACACTAAAAACTGCTTTTTCTGCAGCAGTATCTATGACAACACCATTAGATAAGATTTTTGAAGAAACGATAAATAATTGTTATTCGGATTTTAAATGGTTGGATACATATACAATTGATGATAGGGGAGAAATCTTCAATATATGTGATTTTATTAAATGTTTTCAGAAAACATTTGATGAAATAGGATATACGGGGGATGCCAGGAACATAGGACGTGCAGGAGTTGTCAGGCTGAACAGTCTAATAAATTTGTTTGATAATTATTATTCTATTCCAATTCAGGATATTCTGGAGAAACCAACGATCATAGAATTAGCAGCGATTGAGAACAGCGATGAAAAGGCATTGATTATATCTCTGTTACTTCTTTCGATTTTAGCATATGTAAATGCAAATTATTTTGGTGAAGACAGTTTGAAAAATGTTATTTTACTTGAAGAAGCACACGTGCTTCTTGATGCAGAAGATAATGCAGGACAGGGTGAAGCTAATCCAAGCGCAATAGCGAAAAATCTGTTAAAAAGAATGCTTGCAGAGATTCGTTCATACGGTGTAGGCATTATTATTGCGGATCAATCACCAAGAAAGGTCTCGACAGATGTAGTTGCATTAACAGATATGAAAATGGTCTTCAGACTTGTCGAGTCAACAGACAAACAAATTATAGCTGATAGTATGAACATGGATGAAGCTCAAATAGGCAGGCTTTCCAGATTAAAACCAGGAGAAGCTTTTCTGTTTTTTAACAGGTTAGAGGAGCCTGAGGAAATAATTACTCCGGACTATAGATTAGAAAACAACATTTCCATAACATTGTCAGACGAAAATGTCCGGCAGTTAACTACATATTGGAAAAATCGCAGAGAAATGTTACGACCTTACCCAGAATGTAGTTACATTAATACATGTAAAGAGGGGTGCGACTATAACAGGAGAATATTAGCAAAAGAAATTGCAAGAAGAATATTTAATAAATACTTTAAGGTTGGGATGAAGGATTTTTCACCTTTGCTAAAAACATTTGCATCTATAACAAAAATTGTTAAAGCTGAATTGAATGGAGAGGAGTTTTCACCGGAACTGTTTTTGTGCGTTAAATGTCAGTTATGGAGAAAAATTCGTTATGGTACTGACATTCCAATTAAAAATATACAGATAAAAAACTCGCTTATGAAATAAAAGTATATTGAAAAAAGAGGTAGATATATGGGTGCTGAATTTGACGAAGGTGCAGATTTTTCTGGAAATATGGACTTGGGAAGCGATTTTTCTGAAAGTATAAATGACACGGGAGAGATTTTTGAAAGCCCGGAGGTATCAGAATATGCAAATACAGAGGAGTTTTCGGATGATATAGGGGAAGATATTTCTGATGAAGGAATGGAAGATGCATTTGAGTCCTCAGAATATGAAAATGATGCTACAGATGAAATATCAGAAGATATAGAAGAAGCTGACGATGCTTTGGATGATGAGATAGCAGAGGAAATCCCTGAGGACATCGAAGTAGAGGAACAGTTATCAGAAGATGACAATCTGGAAGAGGAGACTATATATGATGATAGTGATGTAATGAAAGAAAATAAGACAGCAATGCAAGAACTTTCATCATATATGAATGAACATAATTATGGACCAAATGATTTTGAGGAATATTCACAGGATCCAGAGTGGCAGAGACTGCATAAGGAGGCTTTTCCAGACTGGGAGGGAAGACTGGACATTTCAGTAGCAGAAGATATGGAAGAAAGTGATATTGCTATGAGTAGTGATGAAATAGCGGAGGAAATCCCTGAGGACGTTGATGATGAGGAACAGGTTGTAGAAGTTGATAATATGGAAACAGATACAGCTTTGAATAATGAGATGGATGGAGAAGTGGTGCAAGAAATCAGAGATAATGAAGATCTCGGACAAGATCTATTGAATAGATTTGAAACGTGTCAACACAAAAATGGCTCAGATTATTTCGTGAAGGGAGATAATTACGAGCAATTCGAAAATGATTATTATTCAGGTAATGGAGCTGAGTATACTGTTTATGATACACCGATAGAAAAGGAAGTTTCACCAAGTCAGATAGAAGGAATTCATCTGGGAAAAGAGGAGATAGAAAATCCATCAGTTTTTTGGAGACAACATGAAAATGGTGGTACCGCTGAAAGCTTTCAGAAAATTGCCAGCCATATACCGGAGGTCAGAGAACGACTTGAAGCGGGTGCAACATTGGATGATCTGGAGGACGATCCGGTGTTGGCGGATTGTGCCGGAATTTATTTCAGAAACAAGCCGGAAGTTATAGAAAGAAATGGGTATTATGAATTCAACAGCAATGGACGTCATCGAATTATGGCGGCACGAAGCCTGGGGTATGATATTCCGGTAAAAATTGTTGGAAAAAGGTCATGATTACAATAATTTATAAAATCGTTTTGTGATTGCAAGATGAGGTGATATGTAAAGTATGTCAGACTGGGAAATGGATAACGAATTTTCAGATATAAACAATGAGATGCTGGATGCAAGTGAATCAGAACTTTCAGAGAAGAACAGTGATATGTTGGAAATTCCAGAGGATACGGAAATTGAAGAGGAACAATTGATGGATTCAGAAGAAGTTACAGAAATTCCAGAGGATACAGACGATGAGCAAAAAACACTGTTTACAGAAGAAGAAATTCAGGAAAATATAAGAAGAACTCCTATTAATAATGGTGAATGGAGCGGAGAGCGTGGTGAAACATTGTGGATTCCGGCAGACGACAAGGTACAGGAACTCTTAGAACGGTATGAGGTAGGTGGCATTGAATATACAGATGGAATTCCGGATTTCAGTAAGCTGTCAGCATTCGAATACAATTTAAATGAAGATGAACTGAAAGAAAAAAATTCAGTGCAATTTCAAAGCTGTAATGATGGACTTTCGGATTATTTTTCAGATTTGGCAGATAGATATACTGGTGAAGAGTGTGATGATCCATTGAAAAATGCAGAGTATAAAGAAATATTAAAAGATACATTTAAATGTGATGAGAGTGAGATAAATAATATCCAGATAGCTCTGGAGCAGAGAGAAAAACCAGAGGGATACACATGGCATCATGCCGAAAGGGAAGGTGTTATGCAACTGGTGAAAACAGAAATCCATAATTCCGGCAGACATCGTGGTGGACAGGTAATCTGGAGTGGTGGTAATGAGAATCGATAATTGAAATTAAGAAACTTAAAACAGGAGGAATTAATATGGCTTTTTTTAGATATAATCCAAACGAAGTAGCATATGTTGGAGGGAAAAAACACTGGACGGATGTTATAAAGAACAGTGGTCCAGGAGAAATGCTTATATGGCGCCAGCCGGAAGAGGATTTTAATACAAATTCAACGCTAGTCGTTATGCCAGGAGAGCAGGCTTTTTTTGTTAACGGTGGTGTTGTAGAACAAGTATTTGAAGAAAGTGGAACTTATAAACTGAATACACAGAATTATCCTTTTATAAGTAGATTAAGAAATTCATTTTCTGGTGGAATCAGCACGTTTAACTGTATTATTTATTTTGTAAGAAAAGCTCACAGTGCGGAAATATTTTGGGGGACTAGTTCACCGCTTCAGGTGCGAGATAAATTACTGGGAATTGCTACGAAGATGAAAGCAAGAGGATCCTACAAGGTTTCTGTTGAGAATCCAGTGTTATTTATGGAAAAGTTGGTGGGAAATAACGTATCATTTCAGTCTCAGGAAGACCTTAATAGGTATTTTATGAATGAAATGCAGATGGGAATCCGGTCAACACTTACGAAGTTTTTAAATACGATTAAAATAGAATTGCTTGGAATCGAAGAGTATATTGTTGAGATTGCAGATGCTGTTTATCCTCTTATTCAGAAAATGCTGGAAGAGTATGGATTGAAATGTGAAAAATTTGTTATTGCTGCGTTGGAAATTGATGATGATGAACTCAGAAGACGATATGATGAAATTGGAATGGAAAAAATCGATAAATTACGCAACGCAACGGCTGATAGTGAAGTCGTAGATACATTAGGAGAAAAATGGAAAATATTACAGGCGGCAAGTATACTGAAAGATCTTGCAAATAATCCTGGTGCAGGGGGTGTAGCAGCAGGAGGTGCGGGTATTGGTATGGGAATAGCAGCCGCTGATATTTTTGGCGTTCTTGCACAGCAATTGATGGCACCAATGAATTTAGATAATACTCAGCGAACATCGACCCCATCTGATTCACGATGGACTGTAGGACCTGGCCGTTATTCAGTGAAAAAAAATGCAACAGAAAAACGACGGGAAAATGATGAATCCAAAAGAAGCCCTGTGGAAGTTTTAGGCGAATTGAAACAGATGTTGGACATGGGATTTATTACTAAGGAAGAATATGAGATCAAAAAAAAGGAAGTATTAAGTAGAATGTGAGGAGCATTATGAATAAAAAATCAGGACTCTGGATTGCATTAGATTCGGTTTTTATTATTGTATTTAATATTATTTTTTTTACAATGATATATGATGCAGTTTCGGCTGCAATATGGATTACGTATGTTTTTATTCATATTGCATATGCAATGCTTGTAATTACTCCATTACTGACACGGAAAGGGAAACATGCACATCTGTTTGGAACAACTATTGCGGCAGTCTCTTCGGTGTATTTTATAGCTGTTCTGATCATAGGTATAGTTTGTATTGCTGTTCGACCAGATACGGTAAAGTGGATAGTTATTGTTGAAATTATATTCCTGGGAATATATGCGGCTATTTTACTGATAAATATGATTGCTAATGAGCATACGGCAGATATTCAGGAAAAACAGGATATTCAGATTCAACACATAAGAGGATGTTCGGCCAGGCTTAATTTGTTGATTTCACAGGTTGAAGATAAGAAACTGCGTAAGAAGATACAAAAAGCATATGATGTCGTACATTCGAGTTCGATTAAGAGCAAACCAATTGCTGGAAAATATGAGTTGGAAGTGCTCACATTACTTGAAGCGGTAGAAGAAGCAATAGAAACAAGCAATGTTGAGAGTGCAGAAAAAGCTCTGGATTCTCTGATAAAAGCTGCTCAGAAAAGAAATTCGTTGGTATAAACCAAAATGTTTATCGATTCTCATATACAGTTAATACATTTTATGTATGAATCCACAGTTCCATGTATTATGGGTTCTGATGACCAAGACGGGATTTAGTACATGGATAGGGAGTAAATGATAGGAAGATTTGCAGGTAGAGGCATTCGGGGGTCATCGAACCGGGAATAGAGTTGGAATCCAATTATAAGATTCTGGAATTAGCTGATAAGTATTCGAATTTTTGTATCCTTCAGTAGGAGTGCATCCAACTCGCACAATACATACAAAATGGACAAAGAGAAAAAAGCTTGTCAATCTGGCGCATAATCCAAACACAATTGCTATTGGTGAGAACGAGCTGGATTATCACTATAAAAGAATCCGGCAGCATAGGATTAGGCAGAAAATGTGGTTTATATGACATCTGAAGCTGGTATATGCGAACAATCTACCATTGATCTTACATATAAGAATTGTTGATGAAGATGTCATAAAAATTCTCGGGAATTATAAGAATAAGTTGAATAGTGGAATATATCACTGCTTTAACCAGGGATTGGACATTGCAGATACTTATACAAAAGAACTGAGGTTTATGCTGGGAATAGGCGGGGCTCTTCTGCAGGACAATTATGAAAAACTTGAACAAACTGTCGGACAAACCCCGTTGGAGTATTTGATCTTGGAAACAGACGGTCTATATGTAAAACTGACAAAACCTGAAAATATAACGGGTAAGAAATGGAAAAAGGCAAGAAATATCAGTTTGATGATACCTGATGTGGCAAGGAAAATTGCCAGATTAAAAAATATTGATGTGTCGGACGTGGAGCGAATCACAACTGAGAATGTAATAAGGTGTTGCTGATTTCTCAGTTTGTCACTAATCAGATTTGCTCCCATGTCACAGATTGGCTAAGTTTTGTGTCATTGGCATTTTTGTGCAATCCGGCAGATTTCCTGCCGGATTATCTGTTTCATTTACAATGTTACATATGAGCTGAGTACTTCAAGTGCTTTTACGATACTGATGATGTCCACCTTTGACAGCTCCGGATCGTCCTGTTCAAGGCGTTCCCTGTTCCAGAAGCAGTCCGACAGGGACGATATTTCTGTGCCAATCCCCCAGTTGGGAATACACAGATACTTTCCATATGCATGTTTTCCTACCAGCAGATGGAAAGTGCTTCCACGGACGGTCACCTCAAACTCATTTCTGTTTATGTTTAATGGACGGATATGACCGGTCCAGTTTTTTTCATTGCTGTCCGGATCACTGCACTGGTAATAGGATCCCATATCAGACATCACCTCCCAGCATTTCATGTTCAATGATATATATAACGCACCAGATGTTCATCGATCAGGCGTTTTCCCTGCTGGCTGGCATACATCAGGCTCTTTTCGCAGATGCGGTTGATACGCCGCGGGATCCCGGTAGATTCTTTATAGATATCGTCCAGTGCCCTGTCTGTGAAGATATCCTGCCTTCCCCCGGCATAGACCAGATGTGATAAGATATATCTTTCGGTTTCTGCCCTGTCAAAGTGTGGCAGGACACAGTTGATATCAATACGCTGCCTTACTGCCGCATACCGTTGCAGCCGGAGCTTGTCCCACAGTTCTGTCTGTCTTGCCAGTATGAGCGCCATGGGACTCATGGAATCGAATCTGTAATTCAGTAGAAAACGGAACTCCTCGATCGTTTCCTTTTCCAGGAGATGTGCTTCGTCCAGGATGCAGACAACTTTCTTTTTCTGTACACCCCGGATGATCTCCACTTCTTTCTGGAGCTGGCGTTTTGCATCCCCTCTGTAAAACTTCGATTCGATCCCCAGCTGGTCCAGCATACTTTTATAAAACCAGCGTGGGGTCAGTTTGGAATCAGGGAGGGACGGGTTCTTATCACAGAAAGCGCCTATCTTAAGAGGATGCACCGTAAAAGGTTCCATACCATGGTAAGAGACCGTCAGGATTTCCGGCACCATGGGATCATATGCGATCCCGACGGTGCAGCCGATCAGGGCAGGGCGGGTCTCAAACTTCTTTCCCCTGAAACTGATGCCATGCACCTTTGTCCACCAGACGTTCCTCATGGTGCAGGAAGGCTTCCGCAACCACAGAAGTATCCAGAAAAGTAAGCGGCCTGGTATCGCGGTTCCATTCCTGGACTGGGAAGATCCCTCCTTCCGGCACAGGTACCCCCATGTTCTCATAGTATTCCCGGATCCCTGCGTGCGGGGAAGTATGGTAGTATTCTTCCAGATAGTTGCTCCAGTGACGGTTCAGTCTTTCCAGTGTCTGGATGTTGTGCACTTTTACTTCCGCCAGAAATTTATCTACGATCTGATGAAACTTTTCACATTTGCCCTTGGATTTTCCGCTGCGGACAGGGGTATGTCGGATTGTGATCCCCAGTCTGGACAGGGAAGATCTCAGCTGTCTGGCAATGTACTGTGAACCGTTGTCGAAATAGCAGGCATCAAATTTTCCTGCCTTGAGTATGGCTTTATGGAAAGTATCTTTCACGATGGATTCTTCCTGGTTATCATAAAACCTTGAATGGAGTACGTAACGGGAATGGTCATCAATGGCTGAGGACAGATACGTCTGTACCATTGCACCGTTTTTTCCAATGGGGAATTTGATCCCATATTTAATATCCCCCTGTATCAGCATCATCCGGTGTGGCTTACAGAAACGTTTGGATGAACTGTTCCGGGCATCCCGGTACATCTGCAGCTGTTTCTAGCCGAATCCGGCATTATAGAGATGCCTCTGCATGGTGGAGCGTTTCAGCGTCCCTGCAGGTGCCCAGCCTTCCAGTTCCAGGATGTATGATCTGGTTTACAGACCGTGTCGGGACTTCCCTTTTCAACTGGACTGCCTGTTCCAGGATCTCCTTAAAGTTATCCGGCAGCTTTGCGGAATTCTGTTTCGGACGCTCTGCCGGTTTCAGTCCGGAAAATCCCTGTTTTTTGAAAGCAACTTCATAACGGTACAGGCTTCGCAGGGAGATCCCGTTCCTGGATGCGATATCCTCCCTCATCTGGAGACGTTTTGCCGGATCAAGGGAGCCTTCCAGTAATGGTGCGATCAGCGTGTAGCGTTCCAGGGCTTTCCCGTCGCGCCATTTGTTATCTTTGGTTGTATTCATAGTTATGATTCCTCCTTTGAGAGGAACTTACCATATCTTTACGGATGACAGCAAAACAAAGCCGGTGCATAGGGAAACTGTATCACGGGACAAGAAAACCACCGGAATCATAGATGAACCTCAGTATTGTTTCCAGCCAGGTATACAGAGAACTGCGTAGCATTTTAAGCAGCGGCATGCCGGACATCAGCAGTTCTTCACTGAATCCCGGCAGACGGTGGCCGACAGACCTTAAATAACCATCTATCCTTAACGTATTCTTCATCAGCCAGTGATGCCAGTGGTGCATGGTCATCTCACAGGGATAATCCGCAGAATCTTTATCATATGGGGTAACCTGCCCATTCAGGACACCGTATATGACTTCAGCAGTGTAATGTTTGTATGGGACCAGAAAATCCGGCAGTTCCCGGTGAAGGATTCCACATTTCGTGCATTTCATCCGGCGGATGATACAGACATGACGTTCATGTCCTTCCTGTAGCAGGATCCTTTTGCAGGAATCCCTGTAGGAGAGTTCTTCCATACAGACTGGACAGTAGGATATGGCGCTGCTTTTAATTAAAAATATCGTCTTCCTCATTGTACGAAACAGAATAATCTGATATAATAATCATGGTTTCAAAACCATGATCCCAGAGTATACGTCTTGTCAGGAGGAGGCTCTGGGATTCCTTTCTTTACTGTATTAATGACAGTATACAGGGTAACTCAGAGACAGGCAACAAGGTCTTTGTATTGCCATCTAAAGTTGCCATCAACATAAGGGCATTCAGATAGGATATGAAGCGACACATTTGATAAGCGACGGTATTTTGATTAAACCTCAGAACTCATTCCCACCATCACTATGGACTCAAATGTCCCGCCATTATCAATCCACTGGCAGGTGCCGTCGTACCTGTCGACAATATCTTCAATGATCGCAAGACCGAAGCCATGAGACCAGGAATCGGTCTTGTTTGTTTTGTGATCAAACTTTTGGGCAGAATCTTTGCTATTGGTCATATGTATCGCGAGAAAGTTGGCGTTCTGTTTCGCGGTAATCTGGATAAAGGGACTATCTGAGTGGGACTGCTGGCAGGATTCAATGGCATTATCCATCAGGTTAAAAAATATGCTACTCAGATCACTGCTTTTAATGCCTGTTTTTTCTGGCAGAAGTAGCTGAAAGTTGGTCTGGATGCCATGCTGTGTGGCAAGATGGCGTTTGCTGTCCAGAACAGCGTTGATCAGGTTGTTGTTGCATACCGGGTGAAAGCTTTCCTGTCGGAATCCGTTTGTGAGTGCGTCCAGGTAGGCGGTAGCTTTTTCGTAATCGTGAGCTTCCATCATAGCCCGGTAGGTCTCAAGCTTCTGTTTGATGTCCTGTTGAAGGGAGAGAGCCCGTTGTCTGTACTCTGCAAGAGTATGGTTTTGTTCTTCCTTAAGTTTCTGCTGTTGCTCCAGTGCCAGAAGTTCAGCCGTCTGGCGGGCATCCTTTATTGCGTCCATGGTAATCGAAAAGAGAAAATAAAAAGTGCCTGTGATTGACAGAATGCTGACTATGAGTAGGAATAAATTATAGGACGAACTGGAATCGTATATTGCACTGTAGTATATATGGATTATGCACAATGCCAGAGTCACAGAGATAGAGAGGCATTTAAATGTTTTTTTCTTTTTCATAGGTGTTTTCCTTTGTGATTATTCAGAAATATTGTGAAGATATTTAACAGCTTCTTCGTGTTTCCCGATTTTCATTAGATAATTCATAGAAAGAAGATGATTTTCAATATCATGATTCCATTTTCGCAGATTTTGATATTCGTCAGTAATAGCATCGAAAAACTCCAGCTGGTCCTTCAAAAGTTCAATTTGTTTTTTGCGCAGGATCCGATTCCTTTCCTGAATTTGGACATTTTTTAATCCACGCACGAAAATCGTAACAATGGGAAGGGATAATGTTAGAAAAATGATAAAACGCAGCTTAGATTTTACCAGATAATCATAAAATATGGAAAAAATAATGAAAAACCAATAGATAGGAAAGAAAATCTGGGCAAAAAATTTAATGCTGTAATATCGTATAAAAATACTGGAAAAATCTGAAAGCGATTTAAACATAAGAGTGCCGACGGTGAGCATAATAGAGAACATGATTACCAAGTCTGTGGATGAAGTAACAGAATTCATGCTGATGTAGGTTTTGGAAGAATGAAAAAAAAGCTTCTGCATGCTGACATACAGAGACATTACAAGCATTTCCATCAGTGCGAAGATGCAGGAACAGAGAACATAGGCAAGCAATTTCTTTCGGATGGAGCCGTAGTGAAAGAGAACGATTGACAGAATATTGGTGAGCTGAACAAGAATAGTCGGAATTCCAACCGAAAAGATTTTGCGTCCCACTATTACGATAACAATATAGAGAAGAAGAATCAGCAGATAAGTTTTAAGAGGGGAAAATTTCTCCTCCATAAGTTGTTTGCAGAAATAAAATACCCATACCGAATAAATCAGGGAGGTAAAAATAATTACTTTATCATACATAAGAAATGGAACTCCTTTATATTTGAAATTTTATAAAACATATTCAGTATATCATAATGAACATAATAAAATACCTGGTTTATGGGCAAATTCCGAAAATGTTATACTGGAAGATAATAAATAACTAAGACTTTTCATGTCCAAAAAGGGATTCGAACCTTGCTACGAGTTTTATTTTCGTAGCAAGGTTCAACATACCTTATTGCTGTGGGAAGTTTTAGTTATTTTCTATTAGGCTAATGAAGTTCCCTGTTTTAACCGAATCAAGTAAGTTCCCTGCTTCAATTGCGAAGAGCAATAAGCAGTGGGTGGGGACTTGCGAAATGCAGTTACAAGCAGGGAACTTTATATTAATGCTGTTTTATTTCATGGCATTCTTAATAGCAGCCAGCAGTTCATCATATTCTTCATAAGCCGGAATCTCCGGATAATCTGCCTTGATCTTATCTGTGCTGCGGAACAGGAATCCTGCTTTGCTTGCCTGGATCATACCGAGGTCATTGTAGGAATCGCCGCTTGCGATTGTATCGAATCCGATAGACTGCAGAGCCTTTACGGTAGTTAACTTGGATTGCTCGACTCTCATCTTAAATCCTGTGATCTCGCCGTTATCTGCAACTTCAAGTGTATTGCAGAATAAAGTCGGTCTGCCAAGCTTCTCCATCAGAGGTGCTGCGAACTGTGTGAAAGTATCGCTGATCAGAATTACCTGAGAGAAAGAACGAAGTTCATCCAGGAATTCTTTTGCACCTGGAAGTGGATCAATTTTTGCGATAACCTCCTGGATCTCTTTTAAGCCAAGTCCATGCTCTTTCAGAATTCCAAGTCTCCAGTTCATCAGCTTATCGTAATTCGGCTCATCGCGGGTAGTTTTCTTTAATTCCGGGATTCCGCTTGCCTCTGCAAATGCGATCCAGATTTCCGGTACCAATACGCCTTCTACGTCAAGACATGTAATATACATAATGATAGTTCCTCCTCTTGTCTGTTTGTCAGATGCTGTTGCTATGATAGTTGACAGTCACTGACTTTTGCGTTTTATCGCTGTGCTTAATGAAAATATCTTAACATATTCTTATCAGGGTTGCAATTATTAAAATGGAATATACTGCCAGATTTCCAGCAGGTCTTCGCTAGAGTGTGTCTGAAAAATCATTCCCGCAATCTGCACGCCCCACTTTGCGGGATATTTCACCCGAATTCAGTTGCCGTAGCCCGCTACGGCGCCCTCATCCGGGCAAAATATCCCACAAATTGTGACGCACATCTTGCAGAAAGCCTTTTTCAGACACGCTCTAATATCAAACGCTATGTAATATATTTCAGAAGTAATTTTTCTCAAAAAGAAGTTGACAATTCATATACACGTTCCTATAATAGTAAAAAGTTAGGATACGAACTATTAGGATGTTAACTAATTTAAAAGCTATTAAATTTATCAGCTTAAAGGAGGTGTGAAGTGTGGATGAAGAATCGAAAATTAAAGTAGAAGATATGCATATGGGAAGGCTGATCGGTATTCTTTCTCATCAAATGGTCAGAAACAGGAATAATCCGTCAGTTGTAATGGAATCAGACGAACTCACTGCGATGCAGAAACATGTACTGAAGTTTATTCTTCTGGAAACTTTACACAGTGACATTTATCAGAAGGATATCGAAGAGGAATTTCAGATACGGAAATCAACTGCTACGGGGATCCTTCAGCTGATGGAGAAGAAAGGTTTTATTTACAGGGAATGTGCGAAGCAGGATGGACGTCTGAAGCGGATCGTACCTACTGATAAGGCGAAGGACATTCTTCCGGCGATTCTGGAGCATATCGATGAGACAGAACGCTGCCTGGAAAAAGGAATTCCGAGGGAAGATGTAGCTTTGTGTAAGCGAGTGCTGTGGATGATGCACAGGAATCTGGAAGAACTGCAGCGAAAACAAGGCTGCGATTCAAAAAAACGTGAAAAGTAAAAGATATAACTGTTCAGTATTTTCGCAGGCAGTCAAACTGCTGAACAGTTACATAAAATTTATAATTAAGGAGGACATCGACAAAGATGAATAAGAAACTTTTACGTTCAGTCCGGGAATACAAGAAGCAGTCTGTACTGGCTCCGGTCCTTGTAATCCTGGAAGTACTGATGGAAGTTCTGATTCCTCTGGAGATGGCGAAGATTATCGACGTAGGTATTGCAAACGGAGATATGAGCTATATCATCCAGTGTGGAGTCATCCTTGTTGCAATGGCAATGCTTTCCCTGTTCTTCGGCGTACAGGCCGGAAATATGGCAGCAGTTGCAGCAGCAGGATATGCAAAGAATTTACGACACGATATTTTTTATAAGGTGCAGGATTTTTCCTTCAAAAATATCGACCACTTTTCAACCTCAGGTCTGGTCACACGACTGACCACTGATATCACAAACGTACAGCAGGCATATATGATGAGCATCCGTCTTCTTGCCAGAGCACCGTTTATGATCATCCTGTCATGGATCATGACACTGACGATCAACAAACCGATCGCAATGCTTTTCCTGATAGTTGTTCCTGTTCTTGGCGGTACACTGATCTTTATTGCGAAAAAGGCACATCCGCATTTCATCAAGGTATTTGATGAATATGACAATCTGAACAATTCCGTTCAGGAGAATGTAAATGCCTCACGTGTAGTTAAGGCTTTCGTAAGAGAGGACTATGAGATTGAGAAATTCCATGGAATTTCCAGATATGTTTATGATTTGTTTACCAAAGCAGAGAAAATTGTTGCATGGAACTCACCGGTTATGATGTTTGCCATATATACTGTAATCATTATCATTGTTGCGATCGGCGGAAGAGGAATTGTTCTCGGCGGCATGGAGACCGGTGAGCTGACAAGTATCATTGTCTATGCACTTCAGATTCTCATGTCCCTGAACATGGTAACCTTCGTGTTTGTTATGATCATGATAGCAGAAGCATCTACAGACCGTATTGTAGGGGTTCTGGATGAAGTTCCTGAAATGCAGGATAAAGCTGATGCAGTGAAAAATGTGGCAGATGGTTCTATTGACTTTAATCATGTAGATTTCAGCTATGCAGGAGAGGGAGGAAATCTTTCTCTGAAGGATGTAAACCTTCATATTAAATCCGGGCAGACAGTAGGTATCATCGGCGGAACCGGAAGTGCCAAGTCTACCCTGGTGCAGCTGATTCCCAGACTCTATGATGTCACAAAGGGTAATGTCCAGGTAGGCGGCGTGGATGTACGCAATTATAATCTGGAAGTACTTCGTGACCAGGTTTCCATGGTACTTCAGAAAAACGTACTGTTTTCAGGAAGTATCTATGACAACATTCGCTGGGGTGATGAACATGCCAGTGAGGAAGAGGTTCAGCGGGTCTGTAAGCTGGCCCAGGCAGATGGATTCGTCAGTGAGTTCCCGGATGGCTACGATACAATGATCGTTCAGGGCGGTAACAACGTATCCGGCGGTCAGAAGCAGCGTCTGTGTATTGCAAGGGCTCTTCTCAAGAAACCGAAGATCCTGATTCTGGATGACTCTACCAGTGCAGTAGATACAAGAACAGATGCCCTGATACGTAAGGCTTTCCGCGAGGAGATCCCGAACACAACAAAGATCATTATCGCACAGCGAGTTTCTTCTATTGAAGATGCAGATCAGATCATTGTACTGGATGACGGTAAGATCGCAGGTGTGGGTACTTCAGAAGAACTGCTGAAGACAAATGATATTTACAGAGAAGTATATGAATCACAGGTCAAAGGAGGCGGAGACGATGAATAAGAAGAAAAAACTAGATCAGAATACCATCCAAACTGCCAAAAGACTTCTGAAATATATGACAGGAACCCATAAGATACAGTTTATCATCGTATTTATCTGCATCTTTATCAGTTCCGCAGCAAGTATTGCAGTATCCCTGTCCCTGAAATTTCTGCTGGATGACTTTATCATCCCGCTGATCGGACAGACAGATCCGAATTTTGCAGAACTCTATAAGGCACTTGCAGTCCTTGGCTGTATTTTCGCACTTGGTGTGATTGCAACATTTATTTATACCCGAATGATGGTTTATATCGGTCAGGGTGTGCTTAAAAGTATTCGTGATGATATGTTCGAGCATATGCAGACTCTTCCAATCCGTTATTTCGATCAGAATACAAACGGATCTGTCATGAGCCTCTATACCAACGATACAGATACCCTGAGACAGATGATCAGTCAGGCGATCCCGCAGGCATTGATGGCACTGTTTACGATTGTGGTTATCTTTATTTCCATGTTATTGTTAAGCCCGCTGCTTACGATTCTGGCAGTTGTGATCATTTTTATTATGCTGAAGGTAACTAATAAGATTGGTTCCAACAGTGGTAAATATTTCATCCGTCAGCAGGTATCTCTGGCAGATGTGACCGGTTTCGTGGAAGAACGAATGAATGGTCAGCGTGTGGTAAAAGTTTTCAACCACGAAGATAAATCAAAAGAAGAATTCGACAAACTCAATGAAGCACTCTTCGAGAGCTCCGCAAATGCCAATAAATACGGAAATATGATGGGACCTGTGATCGGTAACATCGGTAACCTGCAGTTCGTACTGACAGCAGTACTTGGGGGACTTCTCTCTGTAACAGGTGTGGGCGGCATCACCCTCGGTGTTATGGCTTCCTATTTACAGTTCACCAAGAGCTTTACCCAGCCATTCATGCAGGTGGCACAGCAGTTTAATGCCATTGTTATGGCACTTGCAGGTGCAGAACGTATCTTCAGGCTCATTGACGAGAAGCCGGAAGAGGATGAAGGTTATGTAGAACTTGTTAATGCAAGAAAGGATGCCAATGGCAATATCACAGAATGCAAAGAGAGAACTGGCATGTGGGCATGGAAACATCCACATTCCGCAGATGGCTCCGTTACTTATACAGAACTTACAGGAGATGTCCGCTTCGAAGACGTGACATTCGGATATAACCCGGACAAGGTTATTCTGAAAGACATCAGCCTCTTCGCCAAACCTGGTCAGAAACTTGCTTTCGTAGGTTCCACAGGTGCAGGAAAGACAACCATCACTAACCTGATCAACCGTTTCTACGATATTCAGGAAGGTAAGATCCGCTACGATGGAATCAACATTACAAAGATTAAAAAGGACGACCTGAGACGCTCTCTGGGAATCGTACTTCAGGATACTCACCTGTTTACAGGAAAACATCCGCTATGGAAAACTGGATGCCACAGATGAGGAAGTATACGAGGCAGCAAGACTGGCTCATGCAGACCAGTTTATCAAAATGCTTCCAAAAGGTTACGATACCATGTTAAGCGGAGACGGTGAGGAACTGTCCCAGGGACAGCGCCAGCTTCTCTCCATTGCAAGAGCAGCAGTAGCCAATCCGCCTGTACTGATTCTGGATGAAGCAACTTCAAGTATTGATACCCGTACAGAGAGTATCGTACAGAAAGGTATGGATAACCTGATGAAAGGCCGTACTGTATTTGTAATCGCCCATCGACTTTCAACCATCAGAAACAGCGATGCCATCATCGTACTGGATCATGGAAAGATCATTGAAAGAGGCGACCATGAAGACCTTATCAAGTTAAAGGGAACTTATTATCAGCTTTATACAGGTAAGCTGGAACTATCTTAGGAATCTGAAAATTATTTTGTATATAATAGGGGCATGACAGATTTGACAATAAATCTGTCATGCCCCTTGAATTATGCACAAAAACATTAAATTTCCTGAAAGATTTTTGGTAAAAATTACAGCTATGAGACCTTCATGAGACCATGGCGGTATATACTGATAATAAGGTATCTATTGTGATTGAGTAAAATTATTGTATGAAACAAATGAAATATTCAGAAAAAGGAATGTTTAAAGAATATTATACATATATTACCGGTGGCAGGAAAAGTGATTCGAAAGAGTCTAAATATGCACAAAAGATTACACTAAGATACTGAGAGAATAAAAAGGCTTAGAGAATAAGCAATAGAAAGGAGAGAGAGTTTATGAAGAAGACAACGAGATGGAAAAGGATTCTTGCGATTGTGCTTACTGCTTTGATGGTATTGTGTAATCAGACCATTTTATTTGCAGATGCGACAGTGCAAGATACAGAACAGGAAACTGAAACTTATCAAGAATCTCAGCAAGATACAGAACAAGAGTCTGATATGGAACAATATCAGAATGTTGAGGAGTCAGAGAAAGATCAGACGGCAGAGGAAGGACAGCCGGAGAAAGATCAGACGGCAGAGGAAGGACAGTCGGAGAAAGATCAGACAGCAGAGGGGCAGCCAGAGACAAAACCAGAGCAGGATGCTTCAAAGGAAACTCAGGAACCTACAACTGAAAATAAGACGGTTTACTATACAGTGAGATTCCTCGATAAAGATGGTAAGGAAATTACCAGCCAGAGAATTGCAGCCGGTCAGTCTGCAACAGCGCCAGCAGCACCGGATGTTGAAGGATATCGATTTAATGGATGGGACAAAACATTCGACAATGTAACAGAGGATCTTAATGTACGGGCAATATATGTTAAAATCGGAGATAAGGTTACATACACAATTAATTATCAGTTTAGCGATGGAACTGCAGCCAGTCAGCCATGGGTTGCACAGCTTGAAGTTGGAACAGAATACTCCAACACTATTGTATCGCCGGAAATCACAGGTTTTACACCTGATAGAATATCTGTAGAATTCAGCGGAATAGTAGAAGCTGATCAGACAATTACAGTTACCTATTCAGGCGCAGAGACATCATATACAATACAGCATATGTTACAGAATGCAGAGAATGATGAATATACGCTGGATTCTAATAATACAGAGACAAAAACGGGTACTGTTGGACTGATGACAGCAGCAGAAGCAAAAACAACTTACGATGGTTTTACTGCACTGCCGATCAGTCAGGCAACGATCAATGCAGATGGCAGCACAGTTGTCAAGGTATATTATGACAGAAATGTTTACCGTCTGACCTGGGATACAGATGGCGGAAGTTATGAACAGCCTGTAGATATCAGATATGGTGCAACAATTGGCAAACCAGATAATCCTACAAAGTTAGGTTATACTTTTAAAAAATGGGAAGGCATCCCTGAAGATGGTAAAATGCCGTCACATGACCTTACAGTCAAAGCAATATGGGAAGAAAATCAGACAGCTCAGTATAAGGTTATCCACTGGCAGGAATCCCTGCAGGCTCCGGGAACTTATGAAGTAGCTCAGGATAGCGGCGGAAATGCAGCTATAGAAACTGAGACAGGAAAAGTCGGCGATGTAATCAGATATTCTCCTAAGTCTTATGAAGGATTTGAATTAGATTCTAAGAAAAGTAACGGAGATGTAAAGATAACATCTGACGGTACTGCAGTAAAGAATGTTTACTATAACAGGAGAACATATAGCATTAAATTTAAGAAATGGAATAGATGGAATAGGCAGTGGCAGGAAGATGAAAGCTTACGTATAACTGCGAGATATGGCGAAGATGTTTCTGCTCAGTGGAATGATGCAGCACATAGTCAGTATCAATGGGCAACAAGTCCAGGGGGAAATGTATATTATACATTGTTTTCAAATATGCCGGCACAAAATATTGACACATATGCTGACCAAAAGGGAACAGGCAAAAAAATTATTTATTATGTTGAAGGACTAGATGGAAAGAGAATAGAATATGCTTCTTTTGATGTTGCAAGAGACGTGACGCTTACAAAGGAAGATATAATGCCGATTGATGGATTTAGATACAAAGAGTGGCATAATAGTCAGCCATGGTCAAGGGAAAATCTCTGGCTGTATTACACCAGAAATTCTTACACCATCACTTTCCAGAACTGTACAGGAGTTAACGATCTTTCTGTGAAGTTTGAAGCTCCGCTGAATAATCTTAAACCGGCAGACGGATCTGTAGGTACACCTGCAAATGTAGAGAGTGATTATACCTTTGCAGGATGGTATACATCACCAAGCTGCGAGGACGGAACAGAATTTGACTGGAGCGGCACAATGCCATCTCATACCATTACTCTGTATGCTAAGTGGCAGGCACCGATTTATACCGTTACATTTGAAACAAACGGAGGAAGTTCGATAGATCCGATACCTGTGAAGAAGCATCAGGCTCTGGGAGATATTCCTAAGACTGTCAAGGAAAATGATGAATTCCTCGGCTGGTATACAGATCAGGGTCTGACTCATAAATATGTTGAAAGTCTTCAGATCGTAAAAGATATAACACTTTATGCAAAATGGAAAAATACAAATGTATATACTTATTGTATTGTAGCGGTAACCAGGGATAAGGACGATAATGAGACAGAAATTCAAAGAGGTTGGGAAGGTTCAGTAGTTCAGAATGGAACTGCGAATGTAACAGCTCCAGAAATTGAAGGCTATTATCCAAAAGAAACATCCAAGAGTGTGATCGTTACAAAGAATGGACAGGAGATCAAATTTGTATATGAACCTGTTGCAGAATGGTCTTATACGATCAGATATGTAGATACTGACGAAAAGGATATTGCAGATCAAGTAAAAGTTCGTACCAGAAATACAGTAGAAACTGTAGTTTATAAGGCAATTGCCGGTTATCAGTTAATTTCCGATCCTGTTGTACAGGCTGAAAAAGGAAAAACTGAAACAATTATCTTTAAGTATACAACCAATCAGGCAGTATACAGAGTTGAACATTACAAACAGAAACCGGATGGAAGTTATGCTCTGGAAGAGACAGAAAATAAAGAAGCAGCAGCAATCGGTACATGGGTAACTGCAGAGCCTAAAGGCTACACCGGATATACCTGCATTACTGACACAGATGAGAGAAGTGGTGCTGTTAAAGAAGGACTTGTATTGAAGGTATACTATAACAGAGTTGACTTTACAGTTGGAAATTATACCGGCAAGTATGATGGCACCAGACATACAGCTGAATTTACCGGAGCCGGAATAAAGGGAGATACCTACTATTACAAGACAGAAGATGGACAATGGATATCGTTTAACACGGCTTCAGAGCTTCCGCAGTATGTGGATGCAGGTTCTTATCAGATTTCTGTTAAAGTTGTAAATGATGGTGTAGAAAGTGTTCCTAAAACTGCAACAGTATCAATTCAGCCGAGAGAGATTACTCTGACAAGTGGATCAAATCAGAAGGTTTATGATAGAAAGCCACTGACAAAAGATGAAGTTAACATTACAGGTGATGGCTTTGTGGAAGGAGAAGGTGTAACCTGTGAAGTAACCGGAAGCCGGACAGAAGTAGGAAGCAGTAAAAATACATTTACTTACAAATTCAATGAAGGAACAAAGGAACAGAATTACAAAATCACTCCAGAAGAAGGAGATCTCATTGTTACACCGAGCGCAGAAACAGTAATAGTAAATATCAAGGAACATGGTGGAACAGAGAAATATGATGGAACAGAGAAACGTGTGACAGGCTACGATGTTACAAATATCAGTGATCCAAATTATCAGGTGTCAGATTTCACATTTAAAGGAAATGCAGAGGTAAAGGGAACTGATGCAGATACTTACAATATGGAATTGAAGCCAGAAGATTTCAAAAATACTAATAAAAACTTTGAAAATGTTATTTTTGTAATTGAAGACGGTACATTGACTATCACAGAGAGAAATGTAACTCTTACCAGTGCAGATGATTCTAAGTGCTATGATGGAAAGCCACTGACAAATGATAAGATTACAGTTACAGGTGATGGCTTTGTGGAAGGAGAAGGTGTAACCTGTAAAGTAACTGGAAGCCAGACAGAGGTTGGTTCCAGTCAGAATAAGTTTACTTATGAATTGAATGACGGAACAAAGAGAACAAACTATATCATTACTCCTGTGTTTGGTACATTAACAGTTTCTGATAAGGATGTGCAGGGGGTTATAACCAAGACACATACCGGAGAGAAATTCAGAGTAAATGATCAGGTAACATTTACAATTACCGTTAAAAATATTTACGCTGAGCCGCAGACAATTACCATTTCCGAGATTAATGGAGTGACATTTGACGGACAGAATGTATTTGAGAATGTTGAACCAGGTGCAGAAGTAACTGCAAAGGCAGTTTATACTATTACACAGGCAGATGTTGATAATGGATCCTTTATTAATACTGCTACAGCATTGTTTAGCAATGAACACAGCTATATTGGCACAGATACAGTGCCGACAGAGAAGACCCCAGATCCGGAGCCGATTCCAAATCCGACTCCTACTCCGGTTCCTGCATCCAGTGTTTCTATTGAGAAAACAGCTGATCAGAAAGAAGGCGGATATGCAGCAGGAGATATAATTACCTATACGATCCGTGTGGTAAATAATGGGGAGCAGCAGTTAGCTAATATTCAGGTGTCTGACCCTCTGACAGGTCTGAATGAGACAATTCCGTCTCTGAGAGCAGGTGAAGAGAAGATCTTCACAACAACATATACAGTTACAGAGCAGGATGTATTAGCAGGCAAAATTGTTAATGTGGCAACTGTAAAAGGAACAGACGAAAACGGTAAGACAGTAGAAAACGAAACAACAAAAGAACTGGTAACAGAACAGAAAAACAGTCATCTGACTGTGACCAAAACAACAACCAGCACCCCTGCAGATGGAAAGGCTTATTCTGTAGGTGAAAAAATTACTTATATAATTACAGTAACAAATGATGGAAATGTAACTGTTACAGGAGTACAGGTGACCGATGAGCTGACAGGAAATGTTGGAGATCTGGCATGGAATGTTGATTCTCTTGCACCGGGTGAATCCAGAGAGTTTACAGCTGAGTACACAGTTACAAAGGCAGATGCACAGGCTGGTAAAGTTCACAATGTGGCAGCTGCACAGGGAAACAGCAATGATCCTGAAAAGCCGGATGTGCCGGTAACTCCAGGTGAAACAGAAGATCCGGTTAATCCGGAGGTAACTCCAACAGTTACTCCGAAGCCGAGTGAAACTCCGGAACCAAGTATCACTCCGACACCGGACATTACCCAGGCTCCTGCAGTAACAAAAACTCCATCTGATCCATCTACACCGGTTAATAATGGAACAACAACAAAAACAGCAGTGAAGACAGGAGATACAACTCCGGTTGGTGCGTTTGTAGGATTATTTGCAGCAGCAGCGATCATCGCAGGAGCAGCAGTATACTTCAAACGTCGTAAAAATAGTAAATAGTTAGATAGATAAACCGCTGTAATTAAGTAAAATAACAGAAAGGGAAGTGTGCTTCTGGCATGCTTCCCTTTTTTGTGTTAAAATATTCGAAACTATAGTAATTCTCTCAAATGCATCATTTACGAGGATTGATATAAATAATACAAATGAGGATAAGATATGGAACCGGTCAGGATTAAGTTAATGGGAACTTTTCAGATATCTTCAGGAGATATAACATTAAGAGAAAAAGATATTCGATCTGTAATAGGAATTAAATTGCTGACGTTTCTGGTTCTGAACAGAAGACGGATTGTCACAATTCAGGAACTGGAGGAATTTCTGCTACGGCAGAAGACGGAAAGGAATTTTGAAAACGCAGACGGGTATGTAAAGAATCTAATATATCGGCTAAGAAAAATATTGAAAATTATAGGTCCACACACTTATATTGTAACAGGATATAAAAATTATGCCTGGAATCCGGAAATTCCCGTAATCGTAGATGTGGAGGTTTTTAAGGAACAATATGAGAAAGCCAGAAATTGTCCGGATTTGGAAAAACAAAAGATTTTATATAAAGAGATCCTTTGCTCCTGGAGACCTCTTACAGGGATCCTTACAGATGAGCACTGGATGATTGGAATTGATACGTATTATACCTCTCTTTTTCTGGAGGCAGTGAAGAGTATGGCTGGATTGCTGGAAAAAGAAAAGAAATATAAAGAGCTTGTGCAGCTATGCCGATACGCCATGCCAGCAGAACTGTTGGATGAAGATATCAGATACTGGTTGATCAAGGCATTGATTCAGCAGAAAAAGGTAAGTGAAGCGCTGAAAGAGTGGGAAACTGCTCAAAGTGTATGGAGAGAGCAGCTACAGGGATATTTTCCGGAGCGCCTGAATTCTCTGTATAAAGAAATTATGTCTTCCAGTATATCTAACGAACCAGATTTCATGAAAGTATTAAGGTCTCTTATGAAATTTACGCACGAAAAGCAAGGCGGTTGTTTTTGTGCAAGGGAAATTTTTGAGCAGTTATGTCTGTTTCTGATCGGAAGGAGCAGAGGAAGAGGAACAGAAGAATATCTGATTTTATTTTCGCTTCTTGTCGATGATATGCAAGAGCAGGAAAAGAAACAGGGGTTTATTCTGAAAAATGGGAGAAATAAATTTGTGAATGTGTTATCAAAAAAGCTTGAGTACGGAGATGTTTTTACAGAATTAGGATCAAGTCAGTATGCGGTATTACCGGCAGAATGTTCAGATAAAAAATGTAAGCAGAAAGCAGAGCGTCTGATTCGGGAATTTAAAAAGATTTATCGAAGTGCGTACATTGATATTTGTTATAAAATTATAAATTTATCTGAAGATATTCAATGCTGAAATACTGCCGAAACTTATTCCTTAAATCTAATCATACAATGAGGAGAATAGTTTTATCCAATGGAAAGAGTGTTATGTAAAGATAATTTATAACAGCAAAGGGGAGACACAAAATGGTAAAGATAGACTTGATTACCGGCTTTCTTGGTTCAGGGAAGACGACATTTATCAGAAAGTATGCGCAGTATCTGATGGACAATGGTAATAATATAGGGATTCTGGAGAATGATTATGGGGCTGTGAATGTGGATATGATGCTGCTTCAGGATCTGATGGGAGATAACTGTGAGTTGGAGATGATCTCCGGAGGGTGTGATAAGGACTGTCACAGGAGGAGATTTAAGACGAAGCTGATCGCTATGGGTATGTGCGGCTATGACCGGGTGATCGTGGAGCCATCTGGGATTTTTGATGTGGATGAGTTCTTTGATATTCTTCATGAAGAGCCGTTAAACCGTTGGTATCAGATTGGGAATGTGATTGCAATCGTAGATTCGAAGCTGGAGCGTGATCTGTCAGAGGAGGCGGATTTCATTCTGGCTTCGGAGATGGCAGATGCAGGATGCATTGTGATGAGCAAGAGTCAGGACGCATCACTCGAAGAGATCCAGGAGACGGTTGAGCATGTGAACCGGGCGTTGGAGAAGGTTCATTGCAGCAGGAGATTTCGTTGTGAAACGGATAATGTGGATACAGTTAATATTATCCACAAAAACTGGGATGAAATGTCGAAAGAGGACTTTGACAGGATTGCATCCTGTGGATATGTGATGGCAAGCTACAGAAAGCCGGAGTTCGAGGCAGAGGATGCGTTTACTTCTCTGTATTTTATGAATGTGAAGATGACTGAGAAGGAACTGCGGGAAGCGGCCGAGAAGATTTTGTCTGATCCTGAATGCGGGCGTATATTCCGGATGAAGGGATTTATGAGAGTGGATAGTGATAACGAAGACAACTCTGGAAAGTCTGCTCAGACAGATAGCGAAGGACAGCAGTGGATTGAATTAAATGCTACGAAGAATGAAATTACAATTCGTCCGCTTCATGTGGGGCAGGAGGTTCTGATCGTGATTGGAGAAGAACTGCAGGAGGATAAAATTAAATCTTATCTGAAAATCTGAGATTTGAACGCAGGTCGCGAAGTGACTGCGAATGTCCGCTTTACTTTACAAAAAGGACACTTGAAAATTCAGGTGCCTCGTTGTATAATCTACTTAGAAGATGACCGGAAGCGTGTTCTGGTTGCCCTCGGTAAATTTAATATGTGAAGAAATTAAGCATCCTACCGCCCAAAGTTGGATGCTTATTTCTTTTTATGTTGATCTATGTAAGTCAATGCCGTAAAGATTACCAACAGTAAAGTAAGAACTTCCATTGTGTTCATCGGGCATCACCCTCCTTTCGTGAAACTGGAGGGCAGGGGTCGAAACTTCGCATCCGGGTCTGTTCAATTATACTTGTTCAGTATAACGTGAAAAATAGAAGATATCAAGTACTTTGCGTTCTATATTATTAAAAATAAAACAGGGTATGAAGCTCATCGTAATCTGATGAAACTTCATACCCTGTTCGTTTATTTTTATGGAGTTTTGTAACCGTAAGGATTATTTGGTAAACAGATCAACCAGATCCTGACCGTCTTCGTAGCCCTGGCTCTTAAGCTCGTTTACGAACCATTCGTCTACGCCGTCTACGGCTTTCTTAAAGGAATCGATATCCATATCAGCTTTCTCTGTGAAGGTTACGCCGTTTTTGGATTCCCAGCGTTCTTTAATCTCATTGTCGCTGGAACGGTTGATGTAACGTTCGTATTCAACTGCCTTCTGACCGCATTCATCAACAACTGCCTGCTGTTGTGGTGTGAGGCCGTCGTAGATATCCTGATTGATGCAGAAGAACAGACAGTCATAAATTGCATCCCACATGGAACAGTAAGGCTGAACCTCCTGAACGCTTGCTGCGTCAATAGCAGGAAGTGGATTTTCCTCACCTTCAACCGTGTTCTGCTGAAGTGCTGTGTAAGTCTCTGACCAGTTCATGTTGGTGGCATCAGCACCCCATCTCTTGTAGCATTCCATCAGAAGGTTGGAACCTGCTACACGGACCTTCAGGTTCTTCATATCATCTACAGATTTGATTTCATGTTTGCTGTTTGTGATTTCGCGGAAACCGTTTTCTGCGATACCCATGCAGTGGAGTCCGTATTCGCCAAGGATTTCTTTCAGTTTTTCACCTGCTTCGCCGTCGAATTTCGCATCTGCATCGTCGTAAGAATCATAGACGAATGGAAGAGAAACAACGTTGAAACGTGGGTCAAAAGCGGAGTAGATCAGGTTGGAGTGCATGGAGATCTGAACCGGGTCCCCATTCATCAGAGCCTGAATACCTTCGGACTGGTTACCGTTGGTCAGCTGGTCAGCAGCGTAAATGTTGACTTTAACTTTGCCGCCTGTAGCTTTTTCCATCAGTTCACCGAACTTACGTCCACCGTCAGCCCATGTACTTGTCTCAGTAGTGGAGCAAGCGAAGTTCCAGGTTGTTTCCGGCCAGTCCAGATCACTGTAATCTTCCACTGTGTTGAAGGAATCCTTTGTGAAAAGATCAACCAGATCCTGGGCATCATCGTAGCCCTGGCTCTTCAGTTCGTTTACAAACCAGTCATCGATACCGTCAACTGCCTCTTTGAAGGAGTCGATATCCATGTCTTCTTTCTCTGTGATTGTTACACCGTTCTGGCTTGCCCAGCGTTCTTTGATCTCGTCATCTCCGGAACGGTTGATGTAACGCTCATATTCAACTGCTTTCTGTCCTGCTTCGTCAACAACTGCCTGCTGTTCTGCTGTGAGACTGTTGTAGATGTCTTCGTTGATACAGAAGAACAGACAGTCATAAATTGCATCCCACATAGAGCAGTAAGGCTGAACTTCCTGAACACTTGCAGCGTCGATAGCAGGAAGTGGATTCTCCTGACCTTCTACAGTGTTCTGCTGAAGTGCTGTGTAGGTTTCGGACCAGTTCATGTTAGTGGCATCAGCGCCCCATCTCTTGTAGCATTCCATCAGAAGGTTGGAACCTGCTACACGAACCTTCAGGTTCTTCAGATCGTCTACAGACTTGATCTCATGTTTGCTGTTTGTGATTTCGCGGAAACCGTTTTCTGCGATACCCATGCAGTGGAGTCCGTACTCACCCAGGATTTCCTTCAGCTTCTCACCAGCTTCGCCGTCGAATTTCGCATCTGCATCATCGTAAGAATCATAGACGAATGGAAGAGAAACAACGTTGAAACGTGGGTCAAATGCAGAGTAGATCAGGTTGGAGTGCATGGAGATCTGAACCGGGTCCCCATTCATCAGAGCCTGAATACCTTCGGACTGGTTGCCGTTTGTCAGCTGGTCAGCAGCGTAAATGTTGACTTTGACTTTGCCGCCTGTAGCTTTTTCCATCAGTTCACCGAACTTACGTCCGCCGTCAGCCCAGGTACTTGTCTCAGTAGTGGAGCATGCGAAGTTCCAGGTCATTTCCGGCCAGTCAAGGTCACTGTAATCTGCGATTGTGTCAAATGAGTTGTTGCCGTCTCCTGCGTCCTTGGAAGCTGTGTCTGAGGATGAGGATGACTGATCACCTGTATAGGATCCTTCTTTTGCAAGAGCCTTCGGAAGGAAGGTAGAGGTGATCGGGATGTATGTAACGATCAGAAGGACTGCAACGCAGGCTGCGATCATTGGCACAACTGCCTTTGAGATTTCCTGAAGAGTAACTTCCAGACCTTTTTTGATCTTGATACTGATTGCTACGAAGAGGTTTACACCTACAGGAGGAGTTACCTGTCCGATTGCAAGGTTTACAGTTGCCATAACACCGAATGCTACTACATCGTATCCCAGTGCTTTACATACAGGAAGCATGATCGGAACGAAGATGTACATAGCGGAGTTTGCATCGATGAAGCATCCTGCGATCAGGAAGATGATGTTTACGATCAGAAGGAAGGTAAACTGGTTATGTGCGATGCTTCCAAGTAAACTGGAGGCTGCATCTGCAATACCGAATTTGGTACATACAAAGGAGAACAGGGAGGCACTTGCTACGATGAGCATGATACCGCCGGTTGTCTTTGCTGAGTCTACCAGGATGTCAAACATATCGCGGATGGAAACCTCGCGGTAGATGACCATACCTACGAAGAGACCGTATACAACGGATACTGCTGCTGCTTCTGTTGGTGTGAAGATACCGCCGTAGATACCGCCCAGGATGATGATCGGCATCAGGAATCCCCAGAAAGCATCTTTGAAAGCGTCCCAGCGTTCTTTGCCTGAGGTTTTTTCTCTGGATGGTTTGATGTTATGTTTCTTTGCTTCAAGCATTACTACGATTACCAGTGCCACACCCATAAGGAGTCCAGGAACGATACCTGCCATGAACATATCTGCGATGGATACGCCTGTGATGGATGCGTATACAACGAATGCGATACTTGGCGGGATGACAATGGCGATGGAACTCGAGGTAGCCATCAATGCTGTGGAGAATGGTGCGGAGAAACCGCCCTGTTCTACCATGGCAGGGATCAGTACGGCACCAAGGGCTGCAACAGTTGCAGGGCCGGAACCGGAGATCGCGCCGAAGAAGCAGGCTACGATAACACATACGATGGCGATACCGCCTTTTTTGTGGCCTACGCAGGTATCAACGAATTTGATCAGTCGTTTGGAGATACCGGCTTTTGCCATGATGTTTCCTGACAATACGAAGAATGGGATTGCCAGGAGCAGGAATTTGCTGATTCCTGAGTACATGTTGGTTGCTACGATCGTCAGGGATGTACCGGAGTAGAGGATCGCGCATACGGAGGAAAGTCCGAGGCAGATTCCGATGGGCACACCCAGGATCAGGAATATGAAGAAGGAGATAAATAAGATTGCACTGATCATTTATTTGTCCTCCTTTTTATCTGTTGTGATTGTGTTTGCGTTGTTGTCAGTATTGTCTGTGTTTCCGGTTTTGCTGCAGAAGTCCAGGCAGAATTCGATGAAATGTAAGATCATGCATCCTGCACCGATCGGTACGAAGGACCAGAAGATCCATTCCGGCCAGTTTAATACGAAGGTTCTTTTTCCGTTTTCCAACTGAGTGATTACTTTGTCCATGCCGTATTTGAAAAGGATGGCGCTGAAGATGATGCTCAGGACTGTGATCAGGATCACAGACGGTTTCTTCAGTTTCTTTGGAAGGCGGTCTGTGACAAGTGTCAGGCTGACCAGTTCTCCTTCGCGGCAGGCAAGTGCGGCTGCCAGCAGGGTGATGAGTACGAATACCGCTACTACAAGTTCTTCTGTGAAGGACCAGGAACGGTGGATAACTTTACGGGAAAATACATTTCCCACAGTCAGCACCAGGATCAGCAGTGTGGAGATCACAAGGACGATCTTTTCTACTTCAGCCAGTGCGTTCATGATTTTTTTGTAGATTTTCATGCTCTCTACTCCTCTCAAAAATTTTGCTACTGTTTTTCGGAATTTACTGTTTTCGAAAAGCAGAAGTAGTGTTTCGGTTTCAGATCGACAGCCTGGAAAAGAAAGTATGTCTCGTGTGTCAGGGCATTTTTGACATAAAAAAAGTCCGCCCCACGCAGGGACGGACATATAATATTCCGTAACCACCCTGTTTCACCTTTGAAACAAGTACGATTCTGCAACGTACCGATATACGCGGCTCCTGTAACGGGGGGCGGCCGGGGAAGCTTACTGTGAATACGGCAATATCTGTGATGGCTGTATTCAAGGGTTCGGCTTTCCTTCTCGGGGATGATATTCGAAACAGGTCTGTCACTGCATTTCACCGGACTGCAGTTCTCTGAGGACAGGGGGACTGTTTTTACTGGTTCCCTTCGTTGAATTTATGCGTTATAGGTTTAGCTGTTTAAAAAGCTAAAGCAATTTTAACGCTGTTTGTTTTGAAAGTCAAGAGGTTTTTGTAAGTATTTGGGGGAAGTTTGTTGGTGTGGGGCGTACACAGCGTGATAAGGGATGTTGCTTCGCGCTGGCTATTGGCTGTGGTGGAAAAATGAGTTTGTTGGAAGAAATTGGGCGAAGCCAATTTCTTCTTGGGGTGGGTGCGTAGTGTGAGATTATTTTATAAGGGGAAAATTTATTTTAGAGATTAATTTTCGAATATCTTATGGATATATAAAATTGTTTTTAGATATGAGATGATATATACTTATGACATAAGTACATATAGTGATTGTGAAATATAATATTAGAAAGGGGAGAGTACAATTAGATGATTTTATTTCATGGAAGTAGAGAAATTGTCAGGTTTCCTGAGGTGAGAAGAGCGGTTTTTAATAAAGATTTTTATTTTGGTTTTTATTGTACTGTTTATAAGGAACAGGCGGAGCGGTGGGCGACCAGATATGGGAAAAAGGGATATGTGAACAGTTATGATTATATTCCGAATCCGGCATTGAAGTATTTGAAATTTGAGAAAATGACGGATGAATGGCTTGATTTTATTGTGGCGTGCAGAACGGGGAAAGCGCATACGTATGATATTGTAGAGGGACCTATGACTGATGATACAATTTTTAATTATGTACAGGCTTTTGTGGATGGGAAAATAACAAGGGCTGCATTTTGGGAGCTTGCCAAATTTAATCATCCGACACATCAGATTAGTTTTCATACGATTTCTGCATTAGATACATTAACATTTATGGGAAGTGAGGAAGTTTATGGGAACAAAAAATAATAGTAATTTATTTTATACTTGTAGTTTAATCGAATATATCGGGCGTATTCGGAAACAGAAACGTTGCATGGTTCTGGATTTGATGGGGAGAGAAACATTGGAGAGGATTTATGACTATGCGGATGTTTTTCATTGTGAACCAATCGAGAAGGTTGCATCGGAATTTATAGAAGAATGTCAGATTCCAGAGGGGGAGTTTGATAATGTTGGAGACTGTAGGTATCGTATTCCAGATTATTGGACAATCGGTGAAGTTTACGAACGGGTGATTGAAGATTGTTATAAGGATCAGGAGATTATGGAAGGGGTATGGGAAGTGTATCATTCCTGGATAGATAAAAGTATATCAGACTATAATACAGATTTTTATTATCAGTCGCGTGATTATATTGCAGAATGTTATAAAGCTGGAGAGATACTGGAATAATGATGGTGTAATCAAGTAAGTTTTCTGTTCTAATTGTAAAGAACAATAAGCAGAGAACTTACTTGTTTTGTTTATATGTTATTTTGCTTAAATATACTTTCGAAATACAAAGCATCATCAAGGGTGGTTTTCCATTGGTATTTTCTGAGGTCGGTTTTCCAGCCTTTGTCTGTGTGGATGACAGTTACGGCTTCACTTTCGAGGAGGATTTTCTGTTGGTCGTAGGTTTCGAAAGATGCAAAGATGGACAGGGAGAATTCTGCGGTTGATTATATAGTGGAAAAGGCTTACAATTTTACATATAAGGGAAGAATATAAAAGGATATTGTTGGGAAAGGAGACTGGTCATATGGGAATTTATTTAAATAGTATGTCACCATATACGTTGTACAAAAGTGAAGTGAATAGTCCATATTTTGTAGATAAGTCGCAGATGCTGAAGGAATTGATTCCGTTGGCGGAAGTTGGAAATCGTCATGTATGTGTAACGCGTCCCCGGAGATTTGGAAAAACGGTAATGGCAAATATGATTGGGGCTTTTTTCGGAAAAGATGTAGATACAGGTGATGTATTTGATTCCTTGAAGATTGCACAATTCTCTGATTATAAAAATCATTTGAACCAATATAATACGATTTATATTGATTTTAGTGTAGTTGATGATGAATGTACCAGTTATAAAGAATATATTGATACTATAAAAGAGACTCTGAAGATAGATTTAGAGCAGAAATATCCGGAGATTACATTTCGCAGGGGAAGTTCAGTAAGAGAAGATCTGCAGCGCATTTTTGCAGGAAGAAATGAACGTTTTGTGTTTGTTTTTGATGAATGGGATTCTGTGTTTCATATGCCGTTTATTACAGAAAAGGATAAGCAATCATATCTGCTGTTTCTGAAGGGACTGCTGAAGGATAAGCCATATGTTGCGTTGGCATATATGACGGGAATATTGCCGATTGCAAAGTACTCCAGTGGATCTGAATTGAATATGTTTGTGGAGTATACGATGGCCTCTGAATTTAAATTTGGAAATGCTTTTGGTTTCTCTGATGCAGAGGTTGATATGCTTTATAACAGATATTGTAAGATCAGAGAAGAACGAAATGAAGTTATAAATATATCACGTGAAGGCTTGCGCGAATGGTATGATGGGTATTTTACAAAAGATGGAGAGAGAATGTATAATCCCAGGTCAGTTGTAATGGCTTTAGAGAATAATAATTTAAGTAGCTATTGGACAAGTTCTGGCCCTTATGATGAAATATTTTATTATGTGAGACATAATATTGCTGATGTGCGCAACGATCTTGCTGTTATGATAACAGGAGAGGGTGTGAAGGCAAAGATTCAGGAATATGCAGCTACTTCTATGAATCTGACGACCAGAGATGAAATTTTGTCTGCAATGGTAGTTTATGGTTTTTTGAGTTATTATAACGGAAAGGTATATATCCCTAATAAAGAATTGATGGATAAATTTGATGAGATGATCCAGAAGGAAGCTTCATTAGGATATGTATATAGATTGGCGAAAGAATCTGAGCGTATGCTTGAGGCCACACTTTATGGGGACACGGAAACAATGGAGACAATATTGTCTTATGTTCATAATACGGAAACACCAATACTTTCTTATAATAATGAAATTGAATTATCGGCAATTGTAAATCTTGCATATCTGGCAGCAAGGGACAGGTATCGTGTGGAGAGGGAAGATAAATCAGGGAAAGGATATGTTGATTTTATTTTTTATCCGGTAGATAAAACAGATACATGTATTATTCTGGAATTAAAAGTGAATCATACACCGGAAGAAGCTATTCAGCAGATTAAAGATAAAGAATATATTCTACGGTTCCTCGGTAAATTAGGAGAAGAACCTAAATATACTGGAGAAATTTTAGGCGTTGGAATTAGTTATAACAAAGAAACTAAGGTGCATAAATGTAAAATAGAAATTCTTAGAAATAGAATTTAATCAAAAGTCAGAGGGCGAGAAATCGCCCTCTCTTTTTTGCAGAGTTATTCCGCAAATCCCTGCTGTTCCATTTCACGTTCTACTTTAGTTTCATTTCCCTGATTTGCAGATGCAAACAGGTGGCGAAATACGAAGCGGCAGAATGGTCCGACAACCAGGATCTGCAGTGGGTAGGCCATGATGAAGTTCAGGCAGATGGTCTGGAGCCAGATGAAGATCAGGTTTGAAGTGATCCCTGAGGATTCGATGGTTCCGAGCAGGCTCATCAGTGGTACCATTGTGAAAAGTGTTATTATGCACAGAGTAGATAGTGACTATGTTAGTGAAAAGAATCGACGGTTACTCTTGACAACCGGATAATTTTCTGCGTATATTGTAAAAAAATAAGATATTAAGTGACTGATAAGTCAGGTTAAAAAATAGTCTGATATAATGAGCGATAAAAAGCCACAAGGATTAGCAGAAAGGGGCAAAAAACTATGGATTTAAAGAACTATTCAACAGGGGTACAGCACATTGGAATTCCGACAAATGACATTGACAAAACAGTAGAATTTTATCACAAATTAGGGTTTGAATAACTGCGCGTCGCATTCTCGTTACTTCCAGTGATGAGTTAGACGCGCAAATTTTTTTACAAAACAACAGAACAAATGTTTACATAAACCAATACATATGGTATAATATTTATATGGAAAAAGATATATTTAATATAGATAAAAATAAACTTTCATATGGTAGGGGATATGTCTATTCCTTGCAGTATCATCTTGTCTGGTGTACAAAATATAGAAAAAAGGTTTTAAAAAACGGAATCGATACAGAATGCAAAGAAATGTTACAGAATCTTGCAGAAGAATATAAATTTCAGATCCTGGCAATGGAGGTGATGCCGGATCATATCCATCTGCTTGTGGACTGTAAACCTCAGTTTTATATTTCAGATATGATCAAGATCATGAAAGGAAATCTTGCACGCCAGATGTTTCTTGCGCATCCGGAGTTAAAAAAGGAACTGTGGGGTGGACATCTGTGGAATCCGTCTTACTGTGCCATAACGGTCAGTGACAGGAGCAGAGACCAGGTGCTTGCCTACATCGAAGGACAAAAGGAAAAAGAAAAGAAAAAAGCCTGACAGAAGAAATGATTTGTTGGAGGAAAAGAGATGCAGACCGTATCCAGCTATGGCGTAGAATTACGAAAACAGAATATCCCGGTCCGCCAGACACTGGAAATCTACCGGTCTGCGGTCTGTTACCTGACAGAAATATATGAGCAGGTGTGGGAAGAACTGGCAGAGATACCGGATGCCAAAAGGCGGTTTAATGCTGCAGAGCATCTGGTGCATACTACAAAAAAGAATCCTGCACGCTTTGATTTTGATCTTCGCTTTCCGAAGATGCCGTCCTACCTGAGGCGAGCCGCAATCCAACATGCATTGGGAAGTGTATCTTCTTACGAAACACGGATGGATCTGTGGGAAAAGTCAGGAGAAAAAGCAGGGAAACCCAGACTGGCGTATGAGAATCATGCCATGCCTGTTTTTTATCGTGATGTCATGTACAGAGAGGAAAAAGAAGGAAAAGACGAAGCATACCTGAAACTGTATGATGGTCATGACTGGAAATGGTTTTGTGTGCGTTTAAATCACACAGATATGGAATATCTGCGCAGGAACTGGTCGGGGAAAAAGGCATCAGCCCCGACACTGGAGAAAAGGCACCATAAATATTTCCTGCGTTTTTCTTATACGGAAGAAGTGACACTTACGAAGACACCGGTAAAAGAACAGATCATCTGTAGTGTGGACTTGGGAATCAATACCGATGCGGTCTGTACCATTATGCGGGCAGACGGAACTGTCCTGGGGAGAAAATTTATCAATCATCCCAGTGAAAAAGACCGGATGTACCGCACACTGGGCCGGATCCGAAGATTCCAGAGGGAACACAGCTCTGCGCAGTCACGGGGAAGATGGGCATATACGAAACGCCTGAACATAGAGCTGGGAAGAAAAATTGCAGGTGCGATCGTAAAAAATGCAGAAGAGAACCATGCAGATGTGATCGTATTCGAGTATCTGGAAATGCAGGGAAAGATATCCGGAAAGAAAAAACAGAAACTGCATCTGTGGAGAAAACGGGATATCCAGAAACGCTGTGAGCATCAGGCACACAGAAAAGGAATGCGGGTATCCAGAGTCTGCGCATGGAATACGAGCAGGCTTGCATACGATGGCTCCGGAAGTGTGTCCCGTGACCCGAAAAATCACAGTCTTTGTGTATTCCAGACAGGAAAAAGATATAACTGTGACCTGTCGGCATCGTATAATATCGGAGCAAGATATTTTATCAGAGAACTTTTAAAACCCCTTCCGGTAACGGAAAGGTCTTTGCTGGAGGCAAAAGTCCCTCCGGTAAAGCGTAGAACCTCATGTGTTTATGCAGATCTGAAAGAACTTCATTTACAAATGGAAATCTTAAAGGCAGCATAAATGCAGGCAGATATACAGCGGACTACCTGCAATGTGGGAACCTGCCATATCTGGCATGGAAAAATGCGCATAACTGCGCTGACCTAAGTTACAGGCGTATCCGCCGATATTTAGTCTGACGCCTAAAGCGTCTGGAAGCACGCGACTTCAGTCGTGTGAGGATAAAGTTTTTAATTCACACAGCATTTGAGACTGTAAATGAGGAAGCGAATGAGAAGGTCGTTTTCCTGAAGCTTGGAACTCTGGTAGTGGAGACTTATGAGAACCATGCAGCGAAAATGGAGCATGGCGCGATCGATCATGTTGCACTTGATGTAAGAGACATTGAAGAGATTTTCCAGTATATCAATGAAGCTGGTTTAAATTCTACACAAGATACCATTCATTTCCTGCCATTCTGGGAGAAAGGAGTGAAGTTCTTTACAATTGAAGGACCGAATAAGGAGAAGGTGGAATTCAGTCAGTATCTGTAAGCAGAAAAGACATTGATACATAATAAAAAGGAAGCAAAATTATGACTGTTCGATTTTGCTTCCTTTTTTTGTCTGGATGTTAAATTGTCATATGAAATATGTATTTGAAAGATTTCAGATTTCTGATGATTAATCTTCTAATTTAATCTTCTCTTTCAAAACCACACAACCCGCCATATCACCGATAACGTTAACGCAGGTAGCTCCCATATCGCAGAGAGTATTGATACTGATATAAACACCCATAACACCTGCCGGCAGGCCTGCCATAGTGGCGAGTGCTGCGAAAGATGCGATGGCGCCGCCTGGGATTCCAGGGGTTCCTACTGACAGGAGTACGTTTGCCAGAAGGATTATGATCATCATGGAAATTCTTACGTTAATTCCGCATGCATTGGCGAAGAACATGATCATGAATGACATCAGGATGGATACGGCATCCATGTTTACAGTAGCGCCAAGAGGAATGGTAATACTTGTGATCTTGTTGGATACGCCCATTTCGTCTTCCATACGCTGTTTACTGATCGGAATGGTCGCTGAACTGGAACAGGTTCCGAATGCGTTCAGAGCTGCAGGAAGCATTGCTTTGAAGAATTTCACAGGGCTTTCTTTGCCGATGAATTTCACGGAGCCGCCGTAAATGACCAGGGCAAATCCGAAGAATGCCGCATACAGGATGATCAGCTGAGTTGCCAGTGAAATGATGGTTTCTGTACCGTTGGCTTCTACAACAGGAACGATAGTACAGAATACACCGATAGGTGTGAAGTACATAACTGTGCTGATGACTTTCAGACAGACTTCGTTACAGGAATCGATGACTTTCAGAAGTGCAGTACCCTTTTCGCCGATAGCGATAAGTGTGAAGCCTACGATGACTGCGAATACAAGTACCTGAAGCATATTTCCGTTTGCGAAAGCTGCAACCGGGTTTGACGGGATCAGGTTCTTGATAGTATCCAGGATACTGGTCATTTCTGTTGCCTGGATATCGGAAGTAGCCATTTCGAATTTGACACCTTCTCCAAGATGGATCAGTCGTGGAATGATCAGTCCTGCAAGACTGGCAAGAGCAGTTGTACACAGGAAGAAGATCATGGCACCGGCTGTAATTTTACCGGTTGTACGGGCATTACCGATACTGGAGATACCCATGATAATGGAACAGAAGACCAGTGGAAAGATCATCATGTTCAGGGCATTCATGTAAATGCTTCCGATCAGACTTGTAACAGTAAGAACCGGCTCGAATCTACCTGCCAGAAACAGTCCGGTAAAGATACCAAGGATCAGACCGATAAAGATAGCGGTGGTAATATGCTTTTTATACCACGAATAGAAATTTTTCATTTGTTCCCTCCTTCATTTTCCTGATAAATATTCCAGATTTAGGAAAAAATAGCATGAGACTACTTTACCACAATAACGTGTGAATTACAATGACAGGTATTGAATCTGGCGGATTTTCTGTGATATTATGGACGATAAGAGGATAAATTGCATTTAATTGAATCAGGTAAGTTCTCTGTTTCAATTGCGAAGAGCAATAAGCAGGGGTGGGGCCTTTTATATAAGAGTTAAAAAAGTATCAAAAACCAGCAGACAGAAAGGAAAATTCAGATGAAACCAACCATTTTATTAATAAATTTCAAAGACCAGCAGAAACTCCGCAAATTAAAGATGGCGTTACTGCCATTCAAGATTCGTTTAAAAACAGTAGAGCCACAGGACTACTGTCAGCCAGTTGGCTATCTGGCGGGAGTAAAGGAGATTTCAAGAGCCGAAATTCCAATTGCGCTGATCCCACAGGAGCAGATGGAAAAAGAAATGCTGGTCATTGCTGGAATCACAGGTAATTTATTTGACCAGGTACTCTTTACATTAAGGAAAGCAGGAACACCTGTGGATTACAAAGCAGTTCTGACAGAGCATAACCAGAACTGGAGCTGCATCCAGCTTTATAAAGAACTGGAGAAAGAACATCAGATGTATCATCCGGAAGCTGGAAAATAGTATTTACATCAAAGAGAACTATTTTGTGAAAAAAGCAGATTTTCCAGAGAGATAGCTTTGAGTGTGAATCAGAGAGATAGTTGTAATTGATGCTGGAAAATTGATTAAATCAAACGATATTTTAAGATTTGCGGTCAAAAGGAGAAATTGAAATTATGACACTAACACAAATGAATTACATCATTACAATATCAGAGACAGGTTCATTGAATAAAGCAGCAGAGGCATTATATATTTCTCAGCCATCCTTGACAAATGCAGTGAAGGAGCTGGAAAAGGAACTTGGCATTACAATATTCAACCGCAGCGGCCGCGGTGTAACTCTGACTAATGACGGAACCGAATTCCTGATGTATGCCCGTCAGATCTATGGTCAGTATGAAAGTGTTCTTGAGAAATATAGCGAGGGTGGTTCATATAAGAAAAAATTCGGTGTTTCCACTCAGCATTATTCCTTTGCTGTAAAGGCATTCGTGGATATGGCGCAGGAATTTGACATGTCAGAATATGAATTTGCCATCAGAGAGACAAAAACTGCAGACGTGATCAGCGATGTCAGTACTATGAAGAGCGAAGTTGGCGTACTTTACCTCAGTGATTTCAACCGCAAGGCGATACTGAAGCTTCTGCATTCCGCGAATCTGGAATTCCATCATCTTATAGACTGTCAGGCATATGTATATTTATGGAAGAATCATCCACTGGCAAAGGAAAAGTCTATCAGTTATGACCAATTGGAAAAATACCCATGTCTGTCATTTGAGCAGGGTGACAAGAGCAGCTTTTATCTGGCAGAAGAGATTCTGTCTACGAATGAATATTCCAGAACCGTCAAAGCTTCAGACCGTGCAACTATGCTGAATCTGATGGTAGGACTAAACGGTTATACCCTGTGTTCAGGAATTATCTGCGAAGAACTAAACGGCAGTGATTATCTTGCAATTCCATTTGAGGGAGACGAGCAGAACCAGAACAGCGATATGGAGATTGGCTATATTACAAGAAAAAACTCTATTCTCAGCAAGATGGGAAATATGTATGTATCTTCCCTGCAGAAATATCTGGAGCAGAATGTCTGAAGTAAGTATAAGCATTGCTATCTTAATTTTGATAAAAAAGAAAACGACAATCTGCAATTAAGATGATTAAAGGTACTAAACAGTTACGACTGAGGAAACAAAAGAGAAAGAGTGAGAAAACCATGAGCGTTGAGAAAAAATATCAACTTTCATGGTTTTTCTTTTACCCTATTGACAAAGGCATACCCCTATACGTATAATAAGCCCATACCCACATAGGTATTTGGAGGCAGAAAGATGAAAAATTTAATGAGAAAACTGGAAGAACTGATGGAGATTGGTGGAACGAAAAAAGACATTACGTTCCTTATAATTTCCGGAATTGCTCTGTTATGCAGCATTTTTGATTTTGTGAAGCTGCCATTTGATGCATCATGGGTAGCGATTATCCTTTGCGGAATCCCAATCATTCTGGAGGCAGTGATCGGACTTGTGACAGAGTTTGATATCAAGGCAGATGTGCTGGTATCTCTGGCGTTGTTGGCGTCTGTATTTATCGGGAAAGATTTTGCAGCAGGCGAAGTTGCATTTATAATGCAGCTTGGAGGACTTCTCGAAGAACTGACTGTGGCAAAAGCGAGAGCAGGCATTGAGAAACTGGTTCACCTGACTCCACAGACAGCACGTATTGTGAATGGCGAAACTGAAAAAGTGGTTCCTGCAGAAGAGGTAAAAATAAATGACATACTTAGAGTTCTGCCAGGAGAAACCATTCCTGTGGACGGAGTGATCCTTCAAGGAGAGACTTCTGTAAATCAGGCAGTTATGACAGGCGAATCTCTTCCTGTAGATAAGAAACCGGGAGATGAAGTTTCCTCAGGAACTGTAAATCAGTTTGGTGCTTTTGAAATGAAAGCTACGAAAGTAGGGGAGGACAGTTCTATTCAGAGAATGATCCGCCTGGTACAGTCTGCAGATGCAGGGAAAGCAAAGATCGTCAGTCTTGCTGACCGTTGGGCGACATGGATCGTTGTGATCGCACTGACAGCGGCTACACTTACCTGGCTGATTTCCGGAGAAATCATTCGAGCAGTAACGATCCTGGTTGTATTTTGCCCTTGCGCTCTGGTACTGGCAACCCCGACTGCAATTATGGCAGCGATTGGTAATGCGACGAAACACGGTTTTCTTGTACGTGAAGGTGATGCCCTTGAGAGACTGGCATCTGTTACAAAGATTACTTTTGATAAAACAGGAACTCTTACCTATGGAACACCGGAAGTAACTGCAGTAAAATCTGCTCTTTCTACATATACAGAAGAAGATATTTATGCGTTATGTGCCAGTGCAGAACAGTTATCTGAGCATCCACTGGGAAAAGCAGTAGTCAGATGTTACACAAAGAAGACGAAAAAAACAGCAGCAGCACCGCAGGATTTTCAGATGATCCCGGGACAGGGTGTATCCTGTACTGCCAATGGAAAAGATGTTCTGGCAGGGAATGCCAAGATGATGGATGCACATAATATTCTGATCCCGAAACAGGTTCAGGATGAGATTGAGCAATACCTGATGAAAGGCTGCACTATTATTTATGTAGCAGTTGACGGACTGGCAGCCGGATATCTGGCTCTTTCTGATACAGTCCGTAAAGAAAGCCCGGATATGATCGACAGACTGAAAGAAGAAAAAGTACAGCCTGTCCTTCTTACAGGAGATCACGAAAATGCAGCATCTGCTATCGCAGGACAGCTTCATATTCAGGAAGTTCATGCAAATTGTCTGCCGGAAGATAAGCTGAACTGGATTGAAAAATACCAAAAGAGAAACGAAAAAGTCTGTATGATCGGAGATGGTGTCAACGATGCACCGGCATTAAAGAAAGCAGACGTAGGAATCGCAATGGGCGGTGTAGGAAGTGACATTGCTGTTGATGCAGCAGATATCGCACTTGTAGATGATGAAGTCAAAGAACTTCCACATCTGATCGCACTTTCCAAGAGAATGATGATCACGATCAAATTGAATATGACATTCTCTATGGGATTAAACTTTCTTGCAATTGTACTTGCAATTCTTGGAATCCTTAATCCGGTTGTAGGTGCACTGGTACACAATGCAGGATCTGTGCTGGTTATCATTAACTCGGCATTATTATTAAAATGGAAGAAACATTAAGAAGATATAGGAGGAGAACGAGATGATTTTTAATGTAATACCTGAATTATTCACGGAACAGTATCTGAATTAAAAACTGAACCATGAACCCCAAAATTGTCCCATACAGCCATAATCCTCCTCGATACCCCTGTCAAAAGGGTATAGTATCCCTGTGACAGATTTCAGAGCAATGATTAAGCTGTCAAGGTTCGTTAATCGCTTCTATTCCAGCTGTACATTCAATTTGCCAAT